>JAZUKH010000106.1:0-25029 GCA_045643185.1 Myxococcota bacterium
CTAGAGACGCGTGGCTCACACGTCTAGAGACGCGTGGCTCACACGTCTAGAGACGCGTGGTCTACACGTCTAGATACGCTCACACGTCTAGAGACGCGTGGCTCACACGTCTAGAGACGCGTGGTCTACACGTCTAGAGACGCGTGGTCTACACGTCTAGAAGACGCGTGGTCGTGAGGAATTTTGAGGGGGAAGACTCCCCCTACGCGGCTATTGGCTCCGCCAATACGCCGCTACCCCTTCGCCTGGCAGGGGCCTGAACGGAATTGTTTAGAGATCACAAAGGCGATCGGCCATTTTACGATAGGTTTTTGGGCCGATCCCTTTGACGCGTTGAATGTCGCTTTTGCGCTTAAATGGCTTTTGTGCGCGTCGTTTCAGGATGTCCTTGGCGCGCCGCGCACCGATGCCGGGCAGGGTCGTGAGTTGTTGCTCGCTCGCCGTGTTCAGGTCGATGCACGTCGTCGTCTCAGACGACGGCGCTTCTTCAGACTCGATCAGCGTTTCATCGAATGGCGGCTCAGAATGTGGCGTACCATCATGCGACGACGCAAGATCCTCCGTCTCAACGAGATCCGTAAAGTCAAAATCACCGGAATTCTCGGTTTCTTTCTCGGTAATTTCTGAATCACTTGTCGGGCTGAGTTCTCGGTCGTCGCTTTCATGCGATGCGAACGCTGACTCAGTTCCTTGCGCGTCTTCTTCATCATTATAATATGGGCCATGGTGTGTTTCCTTTGCGACATTCAAGTCGCGGTTGAGGACCACAAAATTGTGGTCGTCGGTTGAATTTTCAACAACAAGATTTTGTGTTGACTGAATTTCGTATTGTTCTGTGTTCGACCAATTGAATTTTGTACAAGCGTTTAGGGCGATGGCGGCGCACAAAGCCCAGGCGCCATAACGGATATTGCGTCTCATACTGACCTCTCTCGTCAGGTTGAATCGTTGGGGCCGACGGTTGAGTGACGACCCCTGTGAAATGACACATAATACTTGTGTCAAACGCTCAATTTTTTCCTAAACAAAATGCAGGAGGGGCATTTTTTTGAGATGTGAGTGTGTGTTAAGCATTGTATTTTGGTGCTCACATGTAGGTTTGTGTGCGCGAATTTGCTTGACGGCTTGTTGAAATAAGCGCAAAAGGCCACGCGGGGGAGGCACTGGCTCGAAAGAGTCAAAGGAGAACGAAATGTCTGAAAATAAGACGAATCTTTCTGAAGTGGTGATGACGCTTGACCCTGTGAAAACGGACAAAAATCAGGCGTACACGGCAGATCAAGATGAACAGGAAGCGCTTTGGAAACGATCACTTCAGTTTTTTGAAGCGATGAATGCGCCGACTCAGGAAGCGAAGTAAGGGATTTGGATTGTTTGTTCGGTTGAAAGACTTCAGACAACTGTGACAAACCCCAAAAACTAACAAACTCACGCTATACGCTATAAAGGCTGTTTTCATCGGAGGGAGGTGCGAAAATGCGCGCGCGATGCTTGATGATGTTAACAGCCTTTTTTTTGTGTGGATGTCGTTCGGATGCGGACAAGATGGCAGAATTTTGTCTGAATTTTGAAGCCATTGTGGTCGAAGCGTCGGATTGTGTCAGGATGTCCGAAGCTTTGGGGCATGAACTGGATCGGCACATTGTTCTATATGAGACGAACCTTTGCGAGAAGACGACGGCGTGTTTGCCGTGTCGCAAAGCCGCGCAGAAACTTTTGAGTGAGTGTGGTCAGGATGCGTCGATGCGTCCGGTTTTGGACCGCATGCAATTTTCGAAGACCATTAACGACCTTGCCCATAGCGAGTCAGCAGAATGAGCTTACGTAGTTTTGAATCATCGCATCGTTTTCAAGCCTTTTGGACGAGTTTGGCGTTTGTCTGTGTGTTAGCCCTGGGCTTTTTGGGGCTGACGGGGACGGCGTTTGCGCAGGAAGACCAGTCAGGTGCGCTCGATTTTGGTTTGGATTTTCACTATAGCATGCACGAACGCAGTGTTTTGGGCGTTCACGCGCGTGCGATGGCGGTCGACCGAGTGCCTGGAACGATGGTCGGTCGTTTTGGTGAAATGTATGCCTCGCTTGGTGTGGGGTTGGATGGCGGACTCGTTGAATACTCGCTCGGTTTGAAGCTTGGTGTGGGGTTGGGCGTCAAACACTTTGTGTTTTTTGTGGCGTCTGGTTTGATGGTCGACAGCTACACGTCGGTGAGCAATGCGTCGAAAAGCGACGAAGTCAAGCCGGGGCTTGGTATTCCGATCGCACTTGGTTTTTGGATCGACCCGACACCGGGGCTTTACTTTTATTTGATCGCTGAACCGAGTTGGTCGTTGTTTGCCGGTGGCACCTACAAAACCGACGAGAATCCGCGCCGCACGACGCCGTACCTGCCCTTTTCGTTTGCGTGGGAACTGAGTTTGCGAGGCGGCATTGGGTTTGATCTTTCGAAGCTCCACATGCGCATAGACTACACGTATCATCAAGTGGAACCGTGTGCCTGGCACATCATTTCGCTCGGTTTTGGATTTTCGAGTGCGTCGATGACGGCGCGCGCCAAAGAGCCGGTGCTCGACGATTGACCAGTTTATCGGTCAGACGCTCGCTGATTGGGGCAGAAAATACGCAACCAGTGACCACAATTGTGACAAAAATGTCATTATCGACCGGTTGTGTTGAGCCCAACGCCTTGATCTGCCGTGTGCCTAAAAAATATTTGGTGAAAAACAAACGGCGTTTTGGTGACGAGATTGGACGTTCCAAATATATCGGGTGATGCTGAAAACCTTGAATGACGCTGAATCGAGTAACTTGCCTCAGTTGAGTTTTGACGTGGTGGCTGGTCAGAACGTGATCGATTTTTTCAAAAAAGTCCCCCTGTTTACATTTGGAACACGCTTTGCTATAATCTCCCCCGTTATGGCTCACTCAATCTGTGGTCATTTTTGGTTTGTGTAGAGAATTTCGCATAACTATATGCGAAAGCGTAAAAAAAACTTCTTTTGGAGGATTTAAAATGAAAAAATCACTTTTTGTTTTGGCTGCTCTTGCTTGCACTGGTTTTATGGCCGTCGGTTGCGGTGACACGGATCCCTGCGAAGATTACAAATGTACAGAAGCTGGTACGGAATGCCAGGATATCTTTGGTATCGCTACATGCGTTGTCACCCCTGAAGCTTGCGCCGCTGTTGGTGATGGCTATGCCGTCGGTTCCAATGGCAAGTGCCAGAAGGAATCCGGTACCGCGGATTGCACGAAAGACTCCGAATGCAGCAGCGATGGTTCGATGAAATGCAATACCACAACTGGTAAATGCGAATATGCCACGATTGACGATCAGAACGCTTATCGTTATGTCCGCATCGACGACTTGACGGAAACCAAGTCGACGTCCGAAGACCTCGGTGCCGATATCGATGCTATCGTCCTCGTCAAAGCTGACAAATCGGTTGGTTATGCTGATGAAGTCGTCGCCTATCAGCGTGGTGACATCGATGTCAAATCCAACACGGATAAAGCTTATGCTTATGATCCTGAAGCTGCGCTCAAAGCCCCGGATTCCCTCATCACCTACGGTACGTCCGATGCTGCTACCTGCAACTACTACCTCGATGATGCCAAAACGAAGTATTCCTTCGTTTCCCTCGGTGGTAAAGGCAACGGCGAAGGCACGGGTGGTTACCTCATCGTCCACATGGACAAAGTCATCGCTGCTGGTGACAAGATCGACGTGATCGAACTTGGCGACTGCAAAATCCCTGGTGGCACGACGAAAGATGGCAAAGACATCAAATCCGCTTCGACGGATCCTGTCAAAGTCTCCATCGGTATTACCGATAAAATTGATGGCGACTGGAAAGTCATCGTCGATAGCGCTGAAGCCAAAGGTGGCGTTATCTCCGGTGAAGTTAAAGGTATCTAATTCACTGGTTGCTTAAGCAACTAAACTTTAAAAGCTCGCCCATGAGGGCGAGCTTTTTTTTGCCCAAAAAACACACTATGTCAGACTCTCCACGTGACCTTTTTGATGAACTTGCTGAAAATTATGAAACCATGCGCGAAGAACTCGACTGGTCGCCGTTCGAACACGTCGAAGAAGCGTTTCGCGATTTTAACCTGAGTGGCGCGCGCATTCTCGACGTCGGGTGCGGCACTGGTGAAGTTGCTCGTCGACTGCAAGCCCGTGGGGCCGAGCCCTATGGCTTGGATATTTCGCCCGAGATGTGCATGACCGCTGCCGAGCGCAGCGAAAACATTCCGTTTTTGCCGCACGACCTGAACGAGCCGCTGCCATTTGACGATGCGCGATTTGACGCCGTCATTGCGCTCGGTTGTCTCGAGTATTTGCCCGATATCGAAGCCGTCGTTGACGAATTTTGTCGTGTTTTGACCAAAGACGGCTTGTTCTTGGGCGTTTTTGAACGTTGTGGTGCGGATTGCCCCGACGGGGATGCCGAAGAAGTCGAGTTTTTGGACGACTGGGTTCGTTATCGTCAACCCGAGGCGGCAATTCACGCCATGATCGAGGCTCGTTTTGAAAACGTGCGCTTTGAACGTGTTCACGGGTTCAAACTCGTCGACACGACGAATGAATACACGCAGTATGTGCGCGTGATCGCGCGCGGTGTGAAATAACGCCGACGAGGGCTTGTCTTCGCGGGCTTGTTGCGGCGAATCGTTTGACCATTTCGTGGCAACGAAGTTTTCAATTTGTGTGATGGCACAAACAAAAAAAGCCATTCTCGTTTGAGAATGGCTTTTTTGTTTTTTATTCGAGCCTGGCTGCGAAGCGGAACGCACGCGGCCAGGGGGCGAAGCGCTGATTAACCCTGTGTCGGTTGTTCACCGAGTGCGGCTTTGCGGGAAAGTTTGATCTTGCCGCGGGGGTCGATCGAGAGAACTTTGACGAGGCACTGTTCGCCTTCTTTGAGGACGTCCGTGACGTTCTCGACGCGGCCTTCAGCGAGTTCAGAGATGTGGACCATACCGTCGGTGCCGGGGAAGATCTCGACGAAGGCGCCGAAGTCCATGATCTTCTTGACCGTGCCGAGGTAAACGTCACCGGGTTTGGCTTCACGGATGATGTCGTTGATCATTTCGATGGCTTTGTCGATGGCCATGCCCTTGTCGGAGGAGATGGTCACGGTGCCATCGTCATCGATATTGACCTGAGCGCCAGAAACTGCGCAGATGTTCTTGATGTTTTTGCCACCGGCACCAATGATTTCGCGGATCTTATCCTGTTTGACCTTGATGGTTTCGACGCGCGGAGCGTATTTGCTCGTGGTCGAACGGGGTTCAGGAATGGCGCTGAGGATGCAGCCGAGGATGTGGTTACGGCCATCGTGAGCCTGTTTGAGGGCCTGAGCCATGATGTCACGGGAGATACCGGTGATCTTGATATCCATCTGGATCGCGGTGATTTTGTCAGCGGTACCGCAGACTTTGAAGTCCATATCGCCGAGGTGGTCTTCATCGCCGAGGATATCGGTGAGGACGGCGACTTTATCGCCTTCTTTGATAAGACCCATGGCGACACCAGCGACAGGGGCTTTGATGGGGAGACCCGCGTCCATAGCGGCGAGCGTACCACCACAGACCGTAGCCATGGAGGAAGAGCCGTTGGATTCGAGAATATCGGAGACGATACGGAGCGTGTGGGGATATTCGGGGTCGGCGGTGGGCATGATGGAGCAGAGTGCACGTTCTGCGAGCATACCGTGACCGATCTCACGACGACCCGGGCTGCGGAGAGGTTTGACTTCACCGACCGAGAAGGGCGGGAAGTTGTAGTGGAGCATGAAGCGTTTGGAGGTCATGCCACTGAGTTCTTCGATGCGTTGATCGTCCGTGGGGCTACCGATGGTGACGGTAACGAGGCCCTGGGTTTCACCACGGGTGAAGAGGGCGGAACCGTGAGCGCGGGGCAGGACGCCGACTTCGCAGGTGATAGGACGAACCTGGTCGAGGCGACGGCCGTCGATGCGGACGTGTTCGTTGATGATGAGGTTACGCATCAAATGGTATTTGAGGTCTTCGTAGCATGCGATGATCTCGCCCTGACGGCCTTCGAAGCGTTCCGCGAGGTCAGCGAGGATGACTTTCTGAACTTCGTCGAGAGCGGCGTAACGGGCGAGTTTGGCATGGATGGTCATAGCTTCCATGGTGCGATCGCTGTAAGCGGCGACGGCGTCGACGATTTCCTGGTCGGGGTTGGGTGCCTGGAATTCTTTTTTAGCCTTACCGGCGACTTCAGCGAGTTTGCGTTGAAGGGCGAGGACGGGCTTAACGGCGTTCTGACCAAAGTCCATGGCGTCAAGGAATTCGGCTTCGGTGAGACCTTCGGTCTCACCTTCGACCATGACGATCGCTTGTTCGCTGGCGACCATGACGATGTCGGTGTCAGATTTAGCGCGTTCGTCGTTGGTGGGGTTGGCGATCCACTGACCATTGATGCGGCCGATGCGGACGCCGGCGACGGGGCCCTGCCACGGCAGGTCAGAAAGCATGAGGGCTGCGGAGGCACCCGTGATGGCGATGACGTCGGGTTCGCAATCCGGGTCATAGCTGACGACGGTGGCGATGACCTGAACTTCGTCTTTGAAGCCATCGGGGAAGAGCGGACGAACCGGACGGTCGATGAGGCGGCTCACGAGCGTTTCGTGTTCACCCTGACGACCTTCGCGACGGAAGTAGTTACCGGGAATGCGGCCACAGGCGTAGGATTTTTCGATGTATTCGCAGACGAGCGGGAAGAAATCCTGATCGCGGTCACAGGGTTTGGTACAGGCGGTCACGATGACCATGCTTTCGCCACTCTGAATGAGGACGGCGCCATCGGCCTGTTTACACATACGACCGGTTTCGAGGCTGATTTCGTGATTGCCGAGCATTGCGGATTCTTTAATGAATGCCATGATGAAAACTCCTTATTGGGTGGGCCGAACGCAACGAACGATGTTGGCTCATCGAACGCCGTGTGGGCTAGATCAATGATATGAAGCGTCTTCATCGGTGTACCGCCGAACGCGGTGCTGCACAATCAGCTGAACCAACCAGTTTATCCGAACCTATTTTCGGTTGACGGGTTCAGATCATTGCACAGTAGCCAGAACCGATGGGGACGTTTGCTTTTTCGCGCTTTTGAAATAAAAGCGATAAAAGCTGAATGAAAATCAACGCTTGGTCTAAAAGATTGGATCTGGTGCGTTGAATAATGAAAAAGCCCGAATGAAATTCATTCGGGCTTTTCTGTAAGGGATTACTTACGGAGGCCGAGCTGGACGATCAGTTCACGATAGCGCTGAATGTCTTTGTCTTTGAGGTAGTCGAGAATACGACGACGCTGACCAACGAGCATGAGAAGGCCGCGGCGGCTGTGGTGATCATTTTTGTTGGATTTGAAGTGTTCGGTAAGAACGTTGATGCGTTCGGTAAGGAGCGCGATCTGGACTTCGGACGAACCCGTATCACCTTCGTGACGACCAAATTTTTTGACGATTTCGGCTTTAACCGTGCGATGTAAGGACATTGCTAATAACTCCTGAAGCAAGTACCGAGCTTTTCTCGGTGTAACATAAATTGGGCGCAACCAGCGCGCCCTGAGTCAAACTGCGTCATACAAGCAACCCCAGGCTTAGGACCAGGGCTCTCAAAACGCGGCCAGAATTATAAAACTTTGGCGTAGTAAGCGCAATCACTAATTTAGTTATTGTGCGTTACGCAGGAATTTAACGGCGTGCGTGCCGGCTTTGGCGCCATCAGCGACGGCTTTGGCGACCTGCAACAGCCCGCCGGTGCAGTCACCGACGGCGTAGAGGCCGGGCAGCGTGGTTTGGCAGTTGTCATCCACGACGAGGTTGACGCCTTCGACTTCGGCGCCGATCTTTTTGGCGAAGTCGGCGGATCCGGCGATGCCGACGGCGACGAAGAAGCCGTCGGTGTCGATGACCGACCCGTCTTCGAGCTCGACGCCAGTGAGTTTTTGATCACCGACGAGGCGCGTGATCTTGCGCGTTTCGACGCGCAGGTTTTCGGGGACGTCGGTGCAGGTCAGCGGCTTGCCCTGGGTGTAAAGCGTGACCTCGGCCGAAGTGGGCAGAAGCACGTTCGCCTCATGCAGCGCGTATTCGCCGTTGCCAAGGACAGCGACGCGTTTCTGACGATAAAAGAACGCATCGCAGATCGCGCAATAGCTCACGCCGACGCCTTCCAGTTCGCGTAGACCGGGAATTTTGGGGGCGATGCGCGAGGCACCCGTCGCCATGATGATGACATCCGCTGGATACTCGGCTGTCTTGGTCAACGCGGTCATCTTTTCGTCGCCCCAGACCAGGCCGACGACCTCGTCCTCGACGATCGTGGCACCAAGTCGTCGCGCCTGGGCAAGGCCGCGTTCAAAAAGTTCGGGGCCGGGGATCGGTTCCTCGAACCCGTAGTAGTTTTCAATGAGGTGGGCCATGCCAAGCGCTCCCATACCATTATATATAATGGTCGTCGGGATCTCTGCGCGAAGCAGGTAGATGGCCGCAGAAATGCCGGCAGGGCCGGCGCCAATGATGAGTGCGTTTTGCATGGTCACTTCCAGGGGTTAGCCGCGATCTTCGATGAATTTGGCGATGGCTTCGAAGGCTTCGCGGATCGCAACTTTCTTGGGATTCAGCATGTACGGCGTGCCGTTGTCGTTATCGTTTTGAAGGGCGATATCGAGCGGGATCGAGGTGATGAGCGGCAGGTTGAGTGATTTGCAGAGATCCTGTGTGTGCGAGCCGAAGATGCGGATCGACTTGGTCGTATCGAGGATGCGTTTGATGCGGTCGACGGACTTTTTGGAGGCGTCGTCGTCGATTTTGAGCGAATCGAGGAGCTGGAGCACAGAATCGCGGCCATCCCAGTCGTAGGTGGCCATGTTTTCGACGATGCCGGCAACGGGAACATTGTAGGGGGTGAAGACACCGACGCCGCGTTTGACGTCGGCCAGAGCCACTTCAGACGGCGTGGTGACGAGGATCGAGGCGTCGACTTCGAGCGACTGCAGAATGGACAGGTAGGTGTCGCCGGTCCCAGGGGGCATGTCGATGACGACGTAGTCGTTGCCCGACCAGTCGACTTCCCAAAGAAGCTGGTTGATGACGCTCGCGACCATCGGCCCGCGCCAGAGCAGCGGCTGGTCTTTTTCGAGCATGAAGCCGATCGACAAAACGGAAATGCCGTGGATCTCGGGCGGAACGATCAGGTTGCCGACAACGATGGGCGGCAGATCCTGGCCGACGAGCGCAGGAATGGACGGTCCGTACAGGTCGAGGTCGAGAAGGCCGACGCGATGACCTTTGGCGGCCAGGGCCAGCGCCGTGTTGAGCGCGACCGTCGATTTGCCGACGCCGCCTTTGCACGAACACACCAGGTACACGTGTTTGACGCCCGGAATGGCCTTTTTGGGCGGCAGTTCGTGGCCGGCTTTTTCGCCGCCGTGGTGCGCGCACGGCGTTTCGACCGCGTCAATCGCCACGCTCGTGATGCGGACGGTCTTGTCGCTGAATTCTGCTTTGATCGCGTCGCGCAGCGCGTCTTCCATGGCAACGCGCGTTGCCGCGTCGTTTTTGCTTTCCACTTCGATCGTCACGTGAATGATGTCGTCCTGGATGTCGATGGATTGAACGTTGCGATCGCCTTGAAGCGCGCGGTCCTCATCAAAAAGGATCGCGTTGGTGATGTGTCTGATTCTATCTTCCATGGTTACATTTCTTCCATATTCAGGTCGCGCACGGCGATAATTTCGGGAAACAGTTCAACGAGCTTGGCTTCAATGCCGTTCTGAAGCGTCAGGTTGGCGTGCGGGCAGCCTTCGCAGGCACCCGTCAGACGCACGATCACCACGTGGTTGAAGTAATCGACGAATTGGACATCACCGCCGTCTGCCTGAAGCATCGGGCGAAGCGTTTCTAGGGCTTTTTCGATTTCGAGTCTCATGGTTACGAACCAAAAATGGGGTTGATAAAGTCTGGCTGAAGCATTTTGTGGGTGAGGGGGAGGTCTCCCCCTACGCGGCTATTTCGCGTTGCGAAATACGCCGCTACCCCTTCTCCTGGCGGGGCCCAAAACAAAATCATTCAGCATTACAAATGGTTAAAAACCGAGTTCCAAGAAAAGTTCGGTCATGCGGTCCCAAAGACCGCAAAAAACGGCGCGGCTTTTAACACATTTTGATGAATAACGGGCAAATCATTTCACGAATGCTGATCTGTGGCCGTAGCAATCGTAACCTGGGTGTGACATGTCGTTCAAAATCCACTTTACAAAAATACCCAAAAAGAGTAGTTTGAACGGGCTTGTTGGCAGTTATCGTACTGTTGACATGCGGATGGACCTATAGCTCAATCGGTTAGAGCAGCTGACTCATAATCAGCGGGTTCGGGGTTCAAGTCCCTGTGGGTCCATGGTTCAATTTGGCACCGGAGTGGTTCGAATAATGCGACGGTATGAAATGACAAGTTGCACGATCAGTCAATTGGCTGGTTCCCAAAAAGCGAAAAACTCCATTAAACAAGTTTATTCAAACTAAAAGGCTCGTATTCTGGATACCCGGAAACGAGCCTTTTTATTTTTCAGTGAGATATAACCGTGGCAAACATCAAACAAGACCTCGAAATTCTGATTGAACTTCAGAAAAAAGACATCGCTCAGGATAAACTTCGCATCGATGTCGATAAGAAAAAAGCCAAAGTCGAAGCCGATAACGACGCGCTTCGTGAGACCGAAGATCGTCTCGATGCCCTTTGCGAAGATATCAATGCAAAAAATCGCAGCCTGACGGGCAAAGAAAATGAACTGGCCGAAGCCCTCAAAGGACTTGCTCACGCCGAAGATAAAATGGAAAAAGTGGGTAATTCCCGCGATTTCGCTACCATCGAACAGGAAAAAACCAATTTCGAAAAGATCAAAGCGACGATCGAAGGCGAAATCGAGAAACTTAAGGAAGATCTGCAGATCGCTAATGATAATAAAGCGAAAGCTCAGGAAGAATTCGATAACCTGAAAGCCGTTTTGGAAGCCAGCGTTGCTGATCATCAGGCCGCCGAAGCTGCCATCGAAGAACAGGTCAATGCGCTCGCCGCTGAAGCCGCAGAACTCGCCAAAAAAATTAGCCCGGAAGTTCTCAAACGTTATCAGTTCATTCGCAAACGTCGTTCCGGCGAAGCCCTCGTCTCGGCTTCAAACGGCACCTGCGTCGGCTGCCACATGAAATTACAGCCCCAAAATTACATTCGTCTGCAGCGTCAACAGACGCTTGAATGCTGTCAGAACTGTCAGCGCATCCTTTACTTCAGCGCCGAAGAACACATCTCGAACGCCGATAAGTAAGCGTCACGCTTGATCATGCATCCAGACCCGGTCCTTTTGGCCGGGTCTTTTTGTTTGTCACGAAACTGAGCCAACCAAAACGACGTTACCGTTCAGCTTGTAAAAACATATAAGTTGTGTCGTGAAAAATAACGCGGCGCGTATTGACCGAGCGTAGAGACGTGCGGTCCGCGCGTCTCCCGTGAAGGAGACGTGCGGTCCGCGCGTCTCCAGCGAGGGAGAAGCGACGCGGGCGCGGCGTATGAAATAGCCGCGCCAAATAAAATAAAGACAATCGGTGTTTACGCCCAAAGACAATCGGTGTTTACGCCCAACGAAGTTGTCACAAAACGATCACTCGCCCGCGGGGTCCCGGCTAAGTGAGTTAACGAATTTGAAGACGCGGAAACGTCGTCGACTTTGTGCACAATGTGGATATCTCAAATCCGTTGAAATCGCCTTGGTTTGTTGCGAAAGTCATTGAAATACAAAGAAAAATGCCAGGTTTGAATGACAGAACGCGAGACAATAACGGGCGGATCGAAGCGGTCGAAATTTGTCGGACGAGTGACTCGCGCTGAGGTGGCAAAATTCGCATAACCGCATGGTGCAAGCATTTAACGCACGTATAAAAAGTTTTGTTCACTATTTTCGCTTGCGCCTCAAAATTATGCGGTGTAAAATTTCGTGCGTTGAGGGAAACCCATCATTCAACCAAAAGTGTCAAATTTTGAAGGTTGAAAGACTCATTCAACATAGTGGACCACCCTCATCACGGAAGATGATTTGTGCACGGACGCACGATTTGTCTGCTTTTTAAGTATATGGCTCATGGGACAGGATGACGTGAGTCGAGGGTCTTTAACTTAAAAGCTTGGGGAGAGCTGGAATGATGATGATTGATGATAGCCCGACTGGAAATGCTGTAATCAAGGTGATTGGCGTCGGCGGCGCTGGTTGTAATGCCGTCAACACCATGATCGAAGGAGGGCTCGAAGGCGTTGAATTCGTCGTTGCAAATACTGATAAACAAGCGTTGACACAGACTATGGCCGATACCGCGATCCAGATCGGTGAATCGCGTACAATGGGGCTGGGCGCCGGTTCTGATCCGAACGTTGGTCGCGAAGCCGCTCAGGAATCGCAGTCGATCCTGGCCGAACATATTAAGGGCGCCAACATGGTGTTCGTTACGGCCGGTATGGGCGGCGGTACGGGCACGGGCGCAGCACCGGTTATTGCCAAGATCGCCAAGGATCTCGGTATCCTCACCGTCGCTGTCGTCACCAAGCCTTTTAAATTTGAAGGCAAAAAACGCAAAAGACTCGCTGAAGAAGGCCTGAATTCGCTTCGTAACTGCGTCGATACGCTCATCACCATTCCGAATGAACGTCTGTTACAGGTCGCTAACGAAAATTTGACCCTCATCGAAGCGTTCAAATTCGCCAACAGCGTGTTGTTGAACGCGGTCCGCTCGATCAGTGAGCTTATCACCAAGACTGGTATGGTCAATACAGACTTTGCCGATGTTCGCCACGTCATGCTCGACCAGGGCTCGGCGCTCATGGGCACCGGTGTTGGCTCGGGGCCGAACCGCATGATCGAAGCTGCTCAGATGGCGATCAGCTCCCCGCTGCTCGACGAAATTTCGCTTAAGGGCGCTACGAACGTTTTGCTCAATGTTACTTCGCCGAAAGACGTTACGCTCGTCGAACTCAGTGAAGCGGCTAACCTCATTGAGGAAGAACTCGGTGAAGATGGACACGTCATTTGGGGTCAGGTCTTCCGTGATGACGATGTCGACGAGGTCAAGATCACGATCATCGCGACAGGTTTTAACAACAACGAATTCGGTGATCCGTCCTACTCCGGTCAGTTGCCGCTCCAGTTCGGTAACAGCTCCTATCCTGGTATGCCGGTCGCGTCGAATGGTTACAACAGTTCCGTCGGCTTCACCAAAACACCGTCAAATTCAAACATGTCGGCTTCTATTCCCTCTGCGGCGCCTGTCTATTCTGCCGCATCTGAGACGCGTTCCCCGAGCCTTTCGTCCGATCCGTTGCTCGTCGATAAAATGCGCGATCTGAACGAACGTGGCGATTCGATGTACGGGGCTCCCGCCGTCAATCGCAATTCCGGCAGCTTCGCGCCGACGCCTGCTTCCCCGCGCGTCGCCGATTACAGCGTGCCGTCTTCGGCTTCGCATGAAGCCGTGACCAGTGCTGAGCGTCCTTCCGAGGCTTCGTCGGCTCTCAAAGACGTCATCTCCGATGACCTCGATAAACCCGCTTACCTGCGCGTCAATGGCTCAAAAAATAACTTCCTGAATGACTAATGTAAAGACGCGCCGTGGCACGTCTCCGCGCCGTGGCACGTCTCTGCGCCGTGGGCGCGACCGCGCCGCAGTGAGTCTCACATAATCGATCTTCCAAAAAATGCTTGATCAGTACACTGTCGTCCTTGTTGAACCCCAGAACCCCATTAATCTTGGCACTGTGATCCGTGCCATGAAGAACATGGGCATGCGTCACCTTGCCCTGGTGAATCCTGCCGACATGGATTGGGAAAAAACGCAGATCTCTGCGCACAAGACGAGCGAGTACATAGAGACCATGAAAACCTATTCGTCGCTTGACGAGGCGTTGTACGGGTGCCGTGAATCCTACGGCTTCAGTGCTCGCCGTCGCACACAGACCTGGGCGTCTATCCCCGTCGTACAGGCTGTGAGCCGCTCGCTCGACATCGCGAAAGATCACGGAAACATTGCTTTTGTCTTCGGTCGCGAGCAGACTGGGTTGACCAATGCCGAATTGGAACGGTGCACCTTTCAGGTGCACATTCCGACGAGCGATTATACGAGCATGAACCTGGCGCAGGCCGTGCTCCTGGCTATGTACGAAGTGAATCGTCAGCTTTCGGAGGGGCAGGTCGCGACCGCTTCGCTCGATCGAACGGCGGTCATCGATAATTACGCCCCTGGTTCCAGTCCGACGACACTCGATCAGCAACGACGCTTGCTCAAAAAACTTGGCGATACGCTCGTCGATATCGGTTATTTCAAGTCAGAGGCGCCAAATACCGCGATCCATCGCGTTCAAAATATTCTTACGCGCGCTCAGCTCCATGATGATGAGGTCAACTTGCTCATGGGCATGTGCGCCGAAGTGGCAAATTACGCAAATCTCCTCAAACGAGGCATCGAACCCAAACGCATAAGACCCCAAGACTCCCTGCTCGACTAAAGTCAGTAGGGAAAATCAATTGACCAGATGGGGACAAAAGCCAGATTGCATCCCGTTTTGCGTCTTATTGGGTGTTTGTTTTAGCAAATAGTTGAGCTTTTGGCTCAGTCGTGGTAGAAAACGTTGCCTTTTTGGCATGTGCTTTAGATGTGGTGAGGTATCACGAATGAAGAAGTGTCCTAATTGTAAAAAAGCAATACCTGTTGGCGCACGACGTTGCGTTCATTGCCGTACTTTGGTGACCGAAGAAGGAGAGCAGGGCTCGACTTCAATGGGGGTGGGCGCAAGAGACAGCTCAAGAGAATTTGATTTGGATCGTAATTCCACGTCGTTAGGCCGTCCGGGTGGAAGCGCAAACAGTGGCTTTAATGGAATTCCTGATTTCGGACGGAATTCTTCTAACGATGCTCCGCATCATACGATGTTGGGTCTTGGCCCCATCGCTGCTGCATCGGCCTCTAATAAGCGTAATCCGCTTGATATGGATAAGGTTCCCGTCAATCACACGATGGCAGGTATGCCCTGCATCGGTGCGAATATGACTCAGAACCAGGCGAATGAAATTGGCCGCGTTATGCAGAAAGACGAACCCGTCAAACCGGTCGCCGTCACTGCGCCAAAAGAGCCCGTCATTCCTGCGCCCAAAGTGGATGAGGATGACCCACTCGCCGGTCTCGCTGGCGTCTCCGCTGCGCCGGTGCCTTCCTCGCTCGTCGATGAAGAATTCATCGATCTTACCGCTAAGTTGTTCGGGGATGATTTCGCTTCCATCGGAAACGAGGTCGCCGAAGAAGTCGATGATGGCTGGGATTTCGACTTCGACCCCGTGCCGAAGAACGATGACGACGATATTGATGATCATGCAAACGACAATGTTACGCTCAAAGCTGAAATTACTCCCGAAATGAAAGCTCAGCTCGAAGCGGTCGTCAAAAAAGATATTCAGCCCATCAAAAAAGAAGAACCAAAAAAAGAAGACGTCAAACCGGTCGAAGAACCCAAAAATGAAGAAAAACCGGTTGTTGATGACAAGAAAGAGGATGAAAAATCGACTGCCATCGTGAAAAAATCGAGTTCGGCAATCGACAAGATCGCAATGGTCGTCGCGATCATTGCTGGTATCCTCGCTGTCGCATGGATCGCCTGTAAACCTGCTGAGGCTGCACTCGGCGCTGAGATCCCGCTCCTCGCGGTCTCTGCCGTTGCGCTCATCTTTGACGTCATTTCGTCAAAACTCGTCAGCAAGATCGGTTCCTATGGCATGCTCGCCGGCTTCGTCATCTTCGCCGTCGCGATCTTCGCTGTGATGAGCTCATCCGCAATGATGGCCGATCCTGCTGCCGGTACCGCCAAAATGATCCTGACGATCTCCGCCATCGGTCAGCTCGTATGCGCTTTCCTCTATTTCAATCGCAAAAATTAATTCTCACGTCCATCCTGAGCGTAGGCTTACTTCCCTTCTCAACCTTCGCTTGCGCTCAGGATGCAGACGCACCACAGATCGACGCTGAGTCGCTCAGCACCTTGCCGCCACCCGATTATGTCGTTCCACCTCCCAGAACGATCACGGCGGATCTGCCTCAAAAAAATCCTGAAAAAGTCGTCGACATCTTCTGGCATGACGATGAAAATCACGTTTGCGTCGATACCTTCAAGCTTTCGTTGTCTCGAAGCACGATCATTAGGAATACCACCGTCTCGGCTCGCGTTCGTATTTCACGAAAATGTGATGATCGCACAAAAAACGCGCCCGCGCCGCTCGCTGCGACCATGACGACTCGGTCTGGCCAAAAATCGGGGCCCTCCGAAACGTTAAATCAACCCGGTGTCGCTTTCGCCTACTCGCTCGCTTTTCCTACGGCCGGGGCTTGGCAGCTCACCGTCGTCGTTAAATACGAAAATAACGAAAATTATACCGTGACTGTGCCCGTCCACGTACTCGCTGAACCGCCTGTTGCGGTTCAGAACGAGGAATAGCTCGATGTTCTTTACACGGCCTCCCGAAAATACGACGCCGACTGAAGCGCGAAATGAACCGAAAGACTATGCTACCTCGTTCCGAGTGCTCCGTATCGTCTTTGCGATCGCGTTTTGCCTGCTCGTTGGCCGTTTTTGGTATCTACAGGTCGTTGAAAATGAACACTACGCTCAGTTGGCGTTCAATAATTTCATTAAACGACGCGTTATTCCCGCTGAACGTGGACAGATCTTTGACGCCAAACGTCGTCCCGTCGCACTTAATCGCCCGTCCTACGACGTTTCATTGACGCCCGCTTTCTTCACCGATGCTAAGGAAGATCCCGAGGTGCGCGACGCCCGTCTCAAAAAACTCGCCACCTACCTCTCGCTCTCCGATGCCGATACCGAAAAACTCATTCATCGCGTCATCAACGTGAAACCAGCCGACCGCTTCGCGCCCATACCCGTCAAATCCGGTATCACGCGCGATCAAATGGCGCTTGTCGAAACCAATTCGCTCGAACTCCACGGCGTGGAGATCATCCCAAATTCGACCCGTTATTACCCCTATAACGAACTCGCCTCGCACCTCATCGGTTACGTTAACCAGATCAACGATAACGAACTTAAAAAACTTAATATGTTCGGCTATCGACTCGGCGATGTGACAGGGCGTATGGGCATTGAACGCACCTACGAACCCATGTTGCGTGGCGCGAATGGCTTGCAGGCCAGTGTCGTCAACGCCAAAGGCATGCCTCAGACGGATCGCGACTCGGTCGCGCTCATGAAAAACTGGAAGGATGTCGCCCCCATTTCAGGCAAAAACATCATTTTGACCATCGACATGGACTTGCAGGCGATCCTTAAACACGCTCTGCGCAATTACGAGACAGGCTCGATCGTCGTCGTCGATGTAAAGACTGGTAAGATCCTGGGCATGGCTTCGACGCCGACTTTTAATCCCAATAGCTGGTCCGGCCGACTCAGTCGAGATGAACATATCCTGAACGATAACAACCCTTACAAGCCTATGCTCGACAAGTCGCTGCTCTCGTTCTTTCCCGGGTCGATCTACAAAGTCGTGACGGCTGCCGCCGCGCTCGAAGAAGGCCTTATGACGCCACAGGATACACTCAACTGTCCTGGTTATTACGAATACGGTAAGCAGCGTCGTCGATTCCACTGCTGGAAACACTCTGGACACGGTGCCGTCACGGTTACCGAAGCGATCGCTTCCAGTTGTGACGTTTATTTCTACAAAGTCGGCGAAAAACTCGGCATTGATACGCTCGCAGACTACGCCAAAATGTTCGGTTTTGGCGTCAAGACCGGTATCGGCATCAATAACGAGTCATCGGGCGTCGTGCCGACACGCGAGTGGCATAACAAACAGTCCAAAGAAGGCTTCCAGGGCGGGTTTACGCTCTCCACCTCTATTGGTCAGGGCGACGTCAAGGTCACGCCGCTTCAGATCGCCATGGCATACGCAGCCATCGCAAACGGCGGAACGCTGTATTATCCGCAGATCATCGATCATATCGAGACGGCTGATGGCACGACGATCTTTAATTACCCACCGCGCGTGCGCTCGCAGCTCCCGTTTAAGCCCGAGACGCTCAAGGTCATTAAGTCGGGACTCGACATGGTCGTCAACTCCGAAGTCGGTACGGCTTACGCCTATCGTCTGCCGAACATCAGTGCCGCAGGAAAGACCGGGTCGGCACAGGTTATTTCACGTCGTGTGTCCAGTAACGCCGTCGAGTTCAAATATCGTGACCACGCCTGGTTCGCTGCTTTCGCACCGATCGATGATCCTCAGATCGCCGTCGCTGTTTTTCTCGAACACGGCGGGTCAGGTTCGTCTAACGCTGGTCCCGTCGTCATGGAAGTCTTTGACGGCTATTTTCGAGAGATCGCACCATGAAAATTACGACCAAACCATTCAAAAATTTCGCGCTCTCGTTCGACTGGATCCTGCTCATCATCGTGCTCGTCATCGCGGCCATTGGTATCATCAACCTCACGAGTATCGCGAATATTTTGCCCAAACCTTTGCATAACATGCAAATGCTGTGGCTCGGCATGGGCTTCATTTTTATTGCGCTTCCCGTCGCGTCCATCGATTACCGACACTACGCCCGTTTTGCGAACATCATTTATGGCGTCGGCATCGCGTTCCTTATCATCGTTCTCATTTTCGGAACTGAGTTCAATAACTCAAAACGCTGGCTAAACATGGGCTTTTTCCACATGCAGCCGTCCGAACTCATGAAGGTTGCCATGGTCATCTTTTTGGCCAAATACTTTTCGGAGCACGAACACCGTCAGCACTACAACCTTAAGCGCCTTTTGCCCGTCTTTGCGTCCATCTTTTTGCCGATGTTCCTCATCTTTTTGGAACCCGACCTGGGCACGGCTCTGCTCATTGGACTCGTTGCCGCGATCATGACGCTCTTTGAAGGCGTCAAAAAGAAAACGATCGTGGCACTCTGCGTCATGATGATCGCCGCCGCACCGGCTGCCTGGATGTGTATGCACGATTACCAGCGTTCGCGCGTTCTCACCTTTTTGCAGATCGAAGAAGATCCCTACGGCAGTGACTGGCAGGTCAAAAACTCACTTATCGCCGTCGGCGCGGGCGGGCTTACCGGACGCGGTTATGGTCAGTCCACACAGGTTCAAAAAGGTTTCGTTCCAGAACCCGAAAACGACTTTGCACTCGCGAACTGGGCTGAAGAATACGGCTTTGTTGGCGTTTCTTTCCTGCTTTTCATGTATTTTTGCCTTCTGCTCTGGGCACTTTACATTGCGCGTACCTCACGTGATCGCTTTGGTATGTTCCTGGCCGTTGGGATTGCGACTATCATCTTTTGGCAGGTCGTCGTGAATACTTCTATGGTCGTTAAGTGGGCCCCCGTCGTTGGCATCACGCTTCCGCTCATTTCCTACGGCGGTTCCTCCGTCCTTTGTATGATGCTTTGCATCGGTATTCTCATGAATGTATCTATGCGCCGTCACATGCTCAGTAATAAAGGATAATTCATGAATATAAAAAAACCGGGGACGTGGCGCCCCCGGTTAAAATAATCAACGATATATATAATTAATTATGCGTTGATATAGGCTTTATGGAAGACCTTTTTACCTTTTTTGATAATGACGCCGTTTTTGAGGTCATCGAGTGAGAAGGTACGGGCGAAGTCATCGGCTTTTTCATTATTGATGAACACGCCGCCCTGGTCGATGAGTCGGCGAGCTTCGCCTTTGCTCTTGCAGAGCTTGCAGGTGACGAGCAGCGTCGCAAGGTCGATGCCGGCTTGATCGGCGCTCAACTCAGTGCTGGGCATATTGGATTCGTCGATGGCGCCGCTGAAGAGCGCGCGTGCGGTGGCCTGAGCCTTGTCAGCTTCTTCTTTACCGTGAACGAGCGCAGTGAGTTCGTAGGCCAGGATTTCTTTTTTCTCGTTAATACGTTCGTCGCTCCAGGTATCCATGTCAGCGATCTGGTCGAGCGTCAGGAAGGTGAGCATACGCAGGCATTTCATGACATCGGCGTCGTCGACGTTGCGCCAGTACTGGTAGAAATCGAACGGCGACGTTTTGGCGGGATCGAGCCAGACAGCGCCTTTGGCGGTCTTGCCCATCTTCTTGCCTTCGCTGTTGAGCAAAAGCGTGATGGTCATCGAGAAGGCATCGTGGCCGACTTTCTTGCGGATGAGTTCTGAACCAGCGAGCATGTTGGACCACTGGTCGTCGCCACCGAACTGCATATTGACGCCGTAGGTCTTGTGCAGGTGCAAAAAGTCGTAGGCCTGCATGATCATGTAGTTGAATTCCAGGAAGCTCAGGCCGCGTTCCATGCGCTGTTTGTAGCATTCGGCGCGAAGCATGTTGTTGACCGAGAAGCAAGCGCCTACGTCGCGCAATAATTCGATATAGTTCAGGTTGAGGAGCCAGTCCGCGTTGTTGACCATGATGGCTTTGTCTTCGCCGAATTCGATGAAGCGTTCCATCTGTTTCTTGAAGCAGGCGCAGTTGTGGTCGATGACTTCTTTGGTCATCATGGAGCGCATGTCGGTACGACCCGAGGGATCGCCAATGTGGGCTGTGCCGCCGCCGATCAAAACAACGGGTTTGTTGCCGGCCATTTGCAAGCGTTTCATCAGGCAGAGCGCCATAAAGTGGCCTACGTGAAGCGAGTCAGCCGTGGGGTCAAAACCAATATAAAAGCGGGCGCCGCCTTTGTTCACGAGTTCACGGATCTCGGCTTCGTCGGTCACTTGTGCAATCAGGCCGCGAGCCTGAAGTTCTTCGTAAATACCCAATTTGTGTCTCCAATTGTAAGTAAGGGGTATGCAATCGTTTCGTTTTTTTGGGGGGGAAGTCTCCCCCTACGCGGCTATTTCTTACGAAATACGCCGCTACCCTCTCGTCTGGCAGAGCCAGTAACGTCACTTTTTATCTTCTTGACGTCGTTGATATTATGCATCCCATGTGATTCTAACGACTTGTTTGTCCCTTCCCCGTCCAGTCACTCGCCTGACGCGTGAATAAGGACCAGAACTCATTAAAATACCATAAATCTTGCGTAATTTGAACAAAAGGCGCAAAACGCGTTTTATTCGCTGAAAGTGATAAATTTTGGCGAATTTTATCTATATTTGATTATATCGGCGTGATTGTTTTCGACGTATGAAGAGCAAAGACCAGGAAGATAAAGAGCTTGCGGAGGCGATAGGCAAGCGTATTACGGAGCTTCGCAAGGCGAACCTGCTTTCTCAGGTGGCTTTGGCTGAGCGCGTGGGCATTCGTCAGGCGCCTTTAAGCAACATTGAGCAGGGCAAGTGTCTTCCTTCGACGCCGGTTTTGATCGGTCTGGCTCAGGCACTGGGTGCCTCGGTGGACGAAATTTTGGGCATGGGCACGGCCGAAATGACTTTACGCGCCACCGATCCCGCCATTTATATTTGCGGTGACGTCGCGTGCGAATCCGTCGCGGCGGAGGCTCTGCGAACGGCTGTCGCGCATTCGATTCGACCCATGGGCTTTGAGTTGACGAACTCTGTGGCCGAAGATGTGGCGTCCGCCATACGTCGTGCGCTCGGCATGGAAGGCGTGATCCACCTCGATCTGCAGGCACATCTGTGTTGGGAAGGCTTTTCAGTGGTTGAAATGACCATGGACGCCCCGTTCGCCCTTTATACGAATTCTGATGCGACTCGGGCTGTTCTGGTGCTCTCCAGTGCTTTATCCGAAAACGAGCGCTCTTTTGCTCTGGCCACGGCTTTGGCGCGACTCGCCATCGCTGCCCGCGATGTTTTGATGCACGAAAAGATCGAGACACTTCAAAACGCTAAGGAGCGCGTCGCGACTTCTATTGCACTCGCCTTTTTAATGCCAAACACCTTGGTATCCCGCTACATCGCTTATCATGGCATGCCCAGTGAGGCTTCTTATCCAAAAATGGCTGAGACCTTTCATGTCTCGGTCGACCGCCTCAAACAACGTTTGACCCTCTTGGGCATGTAAGTTGAGACGTGCAGTCCGCGCGTCTTCACTTGCACGTGCGGTCCGCGCGTCTTCGCACGTCTCCACAGAGGAATGACCTGTGGATAACTTTGTGGATAATTAAGCCATCCCTGTGGAAAAACACGTCAAATTTGTGGATAATCATGGCGTGCATCGTTTTTTAACCACGTGATTTGGTGCGACATCTGAGAGATCTGTTCAGTTGTTTTTCAAAGCTGTGGAGAACGGTGGAAACTTGTGGATAACTTGTGGATAAGTGCCGTGGATGATTGGAAAACGGCTTGGAGATTATGTGAGAAAAGGTAGGTCTAACAACGCCATTATCGTTTTTTGCGTCATCCTGGTAAGTTCGTCCGGATGGAATTTGGGATGTCATCGTGCATCCTCGGAACTGGGCGAAAACGTCGTAAATAGTGAACAAACGCGTGATGTGATCATAAACAAGGAGGTAGCCGTGACAGAGAACGTCAGACCAGCGGTTTTAGCGGGCAAATGGTACGAAAGTAACGCAGACAAACTGCGTTCGAACATCGAGAACTGGTTGGGAGATTCGCCCGTGAGTGCCGAAAAGGTGCAGGCGATCGTGGTGCCGCACGCGGGACATGTGTGGTCGGGCGACGTGGCTGGTCAGGGCTGGGCTGCTGCGCGTGGTCAGCACATCAAGCGCGTGTTCGTGCTTTGTCCGAACCATCGTGTGCCGGTCGACGGCGTTGTGGCAGATGAACATGATGCGTTTGATACGCCGCTTGGCGCGGCGATCGTCGATGTGGCGGCGCGCGACGCGTTGATACAGACCGGACTCGTGCGCATGAATGCGCGCGCGCACGCTCAGGAACACGCGATCGAGATTCAGTTGCCATTCATGAAGGTCGTGGCGCCAGACGCGACGCTCGTGCCGCTTATCGTCGGACAGTTGAGCGACAAAATGGCTCAGAAATTCGCGGCGGAATTGCGAAAAATGCTGACCGAAGACGATTTGCTCGTGATTTCGAGTGACTTCATCCACTATGGCGAAAGCTATGGATACGTGCCTTTTACGGATGATGTCGAAGCAAACTTGGCAAAAGCTGATGCCCAGACTGTGGCGGCCATTGGTTGGGTCAACGGAGCGCGTTTTGCCGACTTCGCGGCCAAAAACGACCACGTCGCGTGCGGCATTAACGCGTTGCGCGTTATGGCCTGGTTGTTTGAAGGCACGGGCGCTCAGACCCGGCGCCTGGCTTACGGCACGTCGGGCGCCAAAACTGGTTCGTTCGACATGAGCGTGTCCTACGTGGCGATGAGCCTGTTCGGCGTCGATTTCGCCAAAATGCGTGACGGGGCGGCGTCGCTGGTCAAGGCTGCCAACGCGGATCACGGGCCCGTTGTGGTGCTGGACGAACTCGGTCAGGCCAAAGCTAATGCGTTGATCCGCATGGCCGTGGCTCAGGCTGTCGCGGCAGGCCACGAAACGCCGTTCGTGCCTTCTGCTATCGTTGAACAACTCGGTGTTTTTCCAAAGATCTTTGAACAGCAGTTCGGCGTCTTTGTGACGCTGCACAAACACGGTCAGTTGCGCGGTTGTATCGGCAACATTCTGCCCTATCAGAACCTGATGCTGAGTTTGTGGGGACGCGCTCAGGATGCCGCGCTTAACGATCCGCGTTTTGACCCCGTCACGCCTGACGAGCTAAAAGACATCACGTATGAGATCTCGATCTTGACGCCGCCTGAACCCATCGCCGGCCCACAGGACATCGTCATTGGTCGACATGGCGTCGTCATGAAAAAACTCGGTCATTCCGCCGTCTTTTTGCCGCAGGTGGCGCCTGAACAGGGCTGGAATGTCGAACAGATGCTGACAGCGCTTTCGCTCAAGGCCGGTTTGCGCCGTGATGACTGGCAATCAGGGGCTTCGTTCTCGGTCATCGAAGCTCAGGTGTTCTAGTATAAGCTACTGCTGTCCCACTAAATTGTCTTAAATGCCTTAACTGTTCCTGGTTTTGGTACGGTCGTGTGGCTTGTTTGAGCGAAGTGAGTTCCACACGGCCGCCAAAAAGCGCGGGAATTCCAAAGGGGCGGCCGCGATACGCTGCCCCTTGGGGCTGTCCGCAGGACAGAACGAAGACGAAAAAAAAAGAATAAACTTCTATAACAAGTGCATTTCGTTGCAATGAATGAAAATGTGTTGTTGGATAGCTATGTTTTTTATAATTCTTCGATGGCAACCTCACACGTCTTTTTGCAGAAACCGACACCGACGGCATAAACCGTTTGATAGCCTTCTTTGTGAATCGCTTCGGCATATTTGTTTTCGCGCACTTGGTTGAGCGCAATCTCGGGAAGTGCGTTGATTTCATTTAATTTGTCAGACCATTTGAACTCGAAGATGACGGCTCGATCATCGCGCATATCGCGCAAAACAATATCGGTGCGGCCATTGCCTTGTCGACATAATACGCCTTGTTTTCTCTAAACTCGGTATAAAATTCAAGCAGTGCACCCGGTCTTAACTTGTTCTCATCCATCGTCGTACCCCATTCAATCGTGTCAGCCTGCTGACTTTTACAAGTTGATCAGTATATTATAGCATAATACTCGTCATTTTCTGTCGCGTTTTTTAGCGGCGTCCAGTGTTTATAAATGAATGCAGGCGTGCAAACAAAAAATAGCGGCGCGTATGCAATAGCGCCGCTGGCGAGGCGTATTCGCAAAGCGAATAGCCGAGCCGAAAAAATAAAGCGGCGCGTATGCAATAGCGCCGCACGTAAAAGATATTCTATGATTCTAAATAAAGTATTAATTAGAATTTACAACTTGTTTTTTATTCAGAAATATCAGCCGCATTGACGCGTTGGGTGCACCGTGATACGGTGCGGCCAACGCGCGGCGCCAATAGCCGCGTAGGGGGAGACTTCCCCATCCCAAAATTGAAATAAATGACTCATTTGATACAAAAATGAGGCAGATCCACGCGTGGAGG
>JAZUKH010000107.1:0-6209 GCA_045643185.1 Myxococcota bacterium
ATGCGGACGAGGCTGGTGTGTTTGAAGTTGCCGCACTGGGTAAAAAAGGCATGTTGAAACGTGGTGATGACGTGACGGAGTTTGACGAGATCAAAGGCAAAAATGGTGTGTATCGAGCCCATGTGGAGCCTATGGCGGCGATCTTTAAAGAAGACTTGCTGAGTCTGCTCAACCTTTGTGAGCAGGCTATGTCGTCGAACGCTCAGCTTATTGCGACGCAGGTGTCGAACGAAACGCCGTGTGCCGCGCCGCTCATTCAGATCTAATCTTTGTTGAAACCATCAGACGGATCGGGGATCGATTCGTCGAACACCAGGATTCAGGCTCTAAACATGGATGACAATACACCGAAAACGACGCCAGAAGCGGGACAAGGTTACAAACGAGTTTATTTCTTCAAGCATTTTTTGACAGAAGAAGACTGGAATGCGCGTCATGATTATCACGTGCAGAAAATGCGCTTACATCAGAAGTATTTTCACGGGATGGGGATCTGCAACGGTTCCGACGATCTGCTCGTGTTGGCGCCGACGCCGGGACTGAAATTAGAAGTCACCCCGGGACTGGTGCTCGACAATGTGGGGCATGAGGTTGTGGTGCGTAGCAAAGATGTGGTGACGGTCGAACTCGACAAATTTAAGTTGCCGACAACGATCTACATCAAACTTGTTTACCAGGAAATGCAGTCAGAGCGAGTCCGTCTTGGCGATGGTCGTATCGAGAATAAGTATTTTCGCGAGACGTATCGTTTTGTGGTGAGCGAGAAGCCCGCGTCCGAGTCTCAGACAGAACTGGCGCGTGTGGCTTTGAGCAGCGACTGTACCGAGATCCGTAACCCTAAGAATCCTCAGCTGCCGCTTGAAAATGAGATCGATATGCGGTACCGCGTTCTTTTGCCGTCAAACCGCAACATCGATATGGATACGCGTTTGCGTCTGCTTAAATTGCTTGATGACCGCAAACAGGCTTTTGACCGCATTGGCGGCAATACCAAGTTGTCGTCGATCGCCATGTTGGCTCAGTCATTTCCGATCATATCCCAGCTTATCGAATCGAGTGTTCTGAAAGAGAACAGCATCGAATCGATCCTGACGTTTTTCCAGGAATTCGACGAACATGTTCTTGCCGCAGTGGTGACCCATACACAAAGCGACGAGCGCCTAAAAGATCGTCCGGAATGGCAGAAGCATTTGGATAACTGCCGCTCATTCCGCAAACTGATGCAGGATCCCTCCAAAACGATTCAGCAAAAGTTGTCGATGGCGCTTTTGCAGCTTGAGAAAGAGTCGTTTTCGTACGGTCACCTTGCGCGTTTGATCGGCAATGACAAGCGTATCTATGTGGAAGGCCAGGTGCATCCGTTGCCGCGAGCATATCCGCTGTCGTGTTCGTGGGATTTCGTGAAGGTCTGGTCGGCCGAGATGCCCGAAGTTTTCGACATCGACGATATGGAATGGTTACGCATTGGCGAGTTGAATGTGACGGATGAGGCGTCCGAAAAGTTCTATAAGTTCCGCATCTGTGAGTCTCGTGATGCCTGGAAGAACAGACAGCGTCTTTATTTTCCAGATGGTGCGCTTGTCGAAGACACGGGGGTTGCGCACGAAGGTGGGTATTCGGAGATCATCATTCCGAATGTGATTCCTGATACGCACGTGGCAGTCATCCGTATGATGGACTATGCCCGTGGTGATTTTGAGCTGCTGATCAATGTGAATGGCAAGGATGTGGGTGTTTCCCGTTGTGAGGGGTTTGATCGCCGTGCCCGTTGGCGTAACTGGCCTTTTGTGATTCCATCGCATTACGTGAATGATACGACGTTGAAGATTCGTCAGACATGTTTGACGGCAGATCGTGACGTCAATATGTTTCGATATTGGTTCTATCAGCCGATCAATTGGTAAGAGACGGGCGTGAGCGTCAAACCTAAAACTTGCGTAAAGAGCCGATTGCGAGTAAAATAAACGCGGTTTTTTTGGGTTAAAGACCAGAAAAGTTCTTGTGATAGTTCAGGAGCAGAAAAATAGTTATGGCGATTTGTCCAAAATGTAAAGCATCTGGGAACGTTGGTGAAGAGTGCCTCAACGACCATCATTATTTTATTGAGTCTCGCGAACTCGCGAATGCGCCGGAGACGCACCTTTTAGGTGAATTGGTGGGCGGTCAATATATTCCTCTTTCGCTGATCGGCGAAGGCGGTATGGGGCAGATTTACAAAGCCAAGGCTAAATACACGAATAAGATCGTCGCACTGAAAATTTTGAAGAGCGAATTCATGGAAGATGAGACACTGAAAGACCGTTTCTTCCGTGAAGCAGAAGTCGTAGGTAAGCTTGATCATCCGAATATCGTGAAGCTCTATGGCTGCGCACCTGATGTTGAACATAACACGGTGTATATTGCGATGGAACTTCTTCAGGGCCGCACGCTTTTTGATACGCTGCGTCGTGGTGCACCTCGTCTTGACCTCATTTTGAAATGGTTTTCTGAGATCAGTTCTGCGCTTGGTGCTGCGCATAAACAGGGTATCTTCCATCGTGACATGAAACCCGAAAACATCTTCATCGTTCCTAACGAAGATGATGGCTCGATGCACGTTCGTGTGCTCGACTTCGGTTTTGCTCGCTTGCAGGGTGCCGCGAAAAAGTTGACTGTCGCTGGCGTCGCGTTTGGTACTCCGCACTATATGAGCCCGGAACAGGCTATGGGCCAGGATGAGATCACGGCGGCTGTCGACGTCTATGCCATGGGTGTCATGCTCTTCCAGGCTATCACGGGAAAAGTGCCTTACGACAGCGATTCCGGTAACCCCATGGACGTCATGTTCGCTCAGGTCCACTCGCCCACGCCTGAAATTGTGCCGCGTCCGGACTACGTTGCGAGCTTGCCACAGTCCATGATCTCCTGCATTCAAAAGTGTATGGAAAAAGCTCCGACGGATCGTTACGCCAATGGCGAAGAACTTCATGCGGAACTTGAAGCCATCATCGCTGAATACGAGAAGTCCATGGCTAAAAATAGCAAGAATGCGCCCTCGGCTGTCTCGGATGCCAAAAACGAAAAAGCGAGTTTGGAAGTCAAGTCTTCAAATATTACCATTTCAACGTATACGCTCATTGCTATCGGCGTTTTCGTCGTTTTGGTCATCATCATTGCTGTTTTGTTGATTACACTTCTGCTCAATTAAAAAGCTGAAGGTTGTATCTGGAAAGGCGCGAAAGTATTTCGCGCCTTTTTTGTCGGTTGATCCTTTACGTTCCGTTTGCCAGTGTCTATGAAAAAATTGGTTGCTCTGTTATTCAGCGCGATCCTGCTGATCGTCCCTGTTTCGGCGTTTGCTGAAACCACTCTGGATGCAAACACCAGCCTTTTGTATGAATCGACCCTGGATGAGAACGGCGTCGCGGACGACCTCATGGAATTGGGCCTCCATATCGGGCTTTCTGAAACGTTTGTTCGTTGGATCACGTTTTCTGGACAGATCGGTGTCGTGTACGCAGTGCGTCCTGGCCGCGGTTTTCATTTCGATTACCATTTGACGCGCGAACAGACGCGTCAGGTGTGGGGCATTTCGCTGCTTGGACAGGTTGCGTTTCATTTGCCCAGTGAACTTGTCGGTCTGGGCGGTGGCATCTGGGTGCGGTCCTTTTTTATGCCGACGCGTAGCGGCCTGTTTCGTGTGGATGCATTCGCCGCTATAAACGCGAAGCTCCCGATTCGTGAAGCGGTATTGCGCGGTTTTGTAATCGGTGTGCGTTGCCTGTTCCCGCTCGTTGATGATTTTGAGACCGTGTTTGAGGTTCAGACCAGGAATGTTGGCTGGTCAATCTATGCAACCTGGCAGTTTTAGCGCCGAGGCATTTTCACCATACTCAGGCCGACGCTGAGGGAAAATGGCGAAAATGGCTATTATTTCTGTTTTTGGGCATGTTCAAAGCGTGTATAATTTATAGGTCTATGTGTCGGTTGACGCATGGATTCATTTGATTTTATACGCTATGGAAAGGCACGATTATGCGTCTAAGAACTCTCAAGAGAGGTATTCTTCTAACCTCGGATATTACGATAGATACCCCATTGGAGTCGCATCGTGGCATTGCAACATACTTTGCTACACATAAAAAGCATGGGCACGTTCTTGTCCATCTTCTGCCCGATTTTGATGAATCAGCAGAGTCTCCGATAAAAATTCTTGAACGCGCGGTGTCATTTTATCGCGATACGCTTCATCTCGAAGCTGGATGCGGTGTCTACGAAGAGCTTCTCTATTTTTGGGAACCGTTTCCACTCGGCGAATACATGTTTGAGTGGTTGGAACGCCGTGAGCGGGTCGTCCGCAGCGAGGCGATCAAGCGCATCATTGCGTTGCTCAAAACGTTGGATGAAGCGCATGCCGCCGGTCTTTTTCATGGCCGTATCACACCGAAATCCGTGTTAATGGAACGTACGGGGGATGCTTTCGGCATTCGTCTGATGGGACTCGGTGTTTCTCAGGCGATGATCGAATCGATGCAGTTCGACATTGACTGGCTCGATTACATGTTTGACCTCGAAGGCATGGATTCGGTAGACGTCGATATCTTCGGTATCGCCATCATTTTGATGGGGCTGGTATGCGGTGAAAGCGGCATCGATTCATTCGAGCAGACTGGTTTATTGCCGATGCCTTTCCGTGATGGCATGCTTCAGACCGCCATGGAGCGCGCTTTGGCATTGCGCGTCGATGCCTACGACAGCATCCTGGCGTTTACGCAGGATCTTGAAGCGGCTCTGCTTGAAATCGATGGCAAAGAAGGCGAGATGTATGTCGGCGATCTCGTGGGCTATGAATCCGCTATTCGAAGCGTTACGAGCGTGACCAGACGGACTGCGCCAGATGCTCATGACTCGGGGGCTTGGAGTTCGCTCGTCGATACGCTTGAAGGCGATGAAAAATCAAGCTTGTTGTGTTCCTTGACCTCTTTGGCGGCCATTCCCGCCATCAAGGATGATGAGGACGAAGCCGATGTGACGCATGTGTCGTCAGTGCCTGATTCTGTGTTGATGATGCGTCGTATTCGGTCTGGACACGCTGAGAAAGCAAGTGAAAGTGAGGTGCGTGCGAAAAAACTGCGCGCTCAGAACGGCGATTATTCTGGTGAAGATGATTCCACCAACCGTTCTGGAACGCCTGAGGCGATTGGTCGAAAGCAGCTTGATGCTTATGATAAAAAACTCGCTTCCATCGTGAGTCAGGAGATCGAACTCGAGCCCGAGGACAGTCAGGAACACACCTGTATCGATCATATTCCGCTGCGTAATTCTGGCACCGTTGAGCTTTCTCCCTCAGCTCAAAAGAAACTCGCCCAGATTCAGTCCCTTGAAGCTGAAACTGACGTGTTTGAAGGCGAAGATGAGTCACCAACGCGCGTTATGACGCGTCCCAATTATTTGTCGGTTTCGCCCAAAGATGCTTCAAAGCAAAAAACGATTATTGAAGCCGCAAAGGATGAAACAATTGACGGTACGGATAAACGTGAAAATCCCGTTAAGAAGTTCATTGAAGAAAATCATGAGTGGAAAGAACGAATTCTAAAAGCCACTGTCAAAGAAGCTGAGTTTGAGATCGGTATTGACGTTCATTATGCCGATGCGGATTGCGCCGCCATCCCGGATCCCAATGCGCCTGTCGTGTCGCAACCACCTGCCCCCGTGGATAAGCCTGCGGAAGAGGACAGCAAACCAAGTGGCTTGGAAGTCAAGGTCAAAGCCGTTCCTGCGCATCAAGAAACGGTGCGTATGGAGGCACCCAGAGCGCCACGCGCGGTAGCGCCTTCCCATCAGTTCCTCCCCGGCATTTCCTCGGCACAGCGCAAAGCCCTGTTCGTCATGGTGATCATCGTTTTGTTGCTCATCATTATGTTGCTCTACACGAACATTACTGGAAACTAGCCGTTTTCGGGCGAAATCACTCATTGAGTTCGCGTAAGTTAGTGATCCATCATGTTGGTGAGTTTTCGAAAGATCGTTTATTCAACGGCGTCACGACTTCTGTCAAAGAGGAATTGAGAATTGGTGTTCGTCGCCAAAGCACGGATCTTTACGAAATCGCGTGATCGGATTTGAATGTTGAGGGGAAAGCCTTCCCCTACGCGGCTATTTTTCCTGCGATGCAGGGCTGCATCGCAGTGAAAATACGCCGCTACCCCTTCGCCTGGCAGGGCCCAAAA
>JAZUKH010000108.1:0-16931 GCA_045643185.1 Myxococcota bacterium
GAGGTGCCCGCGGCGGACGAGGCACGGCATAAAGGGGAAGGCGCGTCGGGGCAAAGGCAGAAATCAGGTGGCGCGGCGCGAACGTCGACGCCAACGCGATGTAACGCGTAAAACTTAAACACAGGGTGTTCGCACCATCCACCACATTGTCCAGACGAGCCCCGTCGCAATCCAGGGCAAAACGCTGACAAGCACGACTCAATTCTTTGTAATTCAAAGTCTATTCCTTTGACACATCCGCATAGACGTATCACGACAATTCGTATTTGGCCCGTATTTGGCCCTGCCAGGCGAAGGGGTAGCGGCGTATTTCGTATTTTTGTAGAGACGCGTGGTCCACACGTCTCTACAAAAATACGAAATAGCCGCGTAGGGGGAGACTTCCCCCTCCCATGATCCTATTCAAGACTTCGGATCTCGATGCTGTCGTCGAAGATGAACTCATCGCCGCTATTATCGATCTCGACCGGGTCAAGTTCAGGGACCGCATCCAAAAGTTCCTGCATATTTTCGGACTCTTCGGGCACACTCAACAAGTCTTCGGGCGAACCATCGGAGAGGGACTGGAAGAAATTATTATCGATGAAGATGATCGGCAGCTCATTGGGCGTGACGCCAATGCGGGCATCGAACATGATGGGCGCGATCTGACGGGCGGAATAGGCGTAGATCGGAAGTTCCTTGGTCGAACATTCGACGAGCGCGTCTTTGGAGAGATCGCCATTCGTCATCAACAGACCGTGGTCGTAACCGAGTTCGCGAATCATTTCACGAAACTGCATGATATCGTCATTCTCAACCGTCGTGGTATGGATGACCCGGATCAGCACGGGAATGTAGGAGAGACCACGCACTTCCTCGGCTCGGAAGATGGAATCGTGCGACGCGGTCGCGCACTGGGACTGGATCGTGTAGTTGAGGTGCTTCAAAATGATCGAAGCGAGCTGCAACCAGGCGTGCGGTGAAAGTTCGCGGATCTTGGACGTGAGTGCCTGGATCGAGTAGGAGCGAAGCTGACGCGACATATCGTAGAGCTTGGACTCGATCTTGAGGATGTGACGCGCCAAAAAGTTTTCGGAAAGCGTCCACATATCCGGCGGAATGTGCATGAAGACGGCGCGTTTGCCGCGCGAAACGCGGAGGGCATTGTCGGCGCGCATGGCCAAAACAGCAGCCTGTTCAAAGATGGGGGCACCGCATTTTTCAGAGAGCGTCTGAGCGATGTGGCTGCTGCGCATCGGGGCCTGAGCGGCACGCAGGATCTTGACGATGGCAGCGCACACGTTGTAGTGCTCGTTCTGCTGCGCGTTGAGTTCCTGTTTAACGTTGTCGAATTTTCTGGTTTCGGGCCAGATGTCGCTCCCCTTTTCGGGCAGTGATGACAAGTCGTCGTCGGTCCCCACGAGCATATCGGCTTCAAAACGCATACGGACGGCCTGACGAAACTGAATGTCGTCGCTTTCGAGAATAGACACGGCGTCTTCGCCAGAAAGCAGACCGACATCGGTCTGAGGCACTTCAATGTCCGTCTCGACCGGGTATGACTCGATCGAATAAGCGGCTTCAGGCCAACCAGTCAGGGCAAACAGTCCATTTTCCAGTCTGACGAGCGACGATTCCCCTTCGGGATCATGCATACAGGCACGAATCAGGCACGAAGCCATCACGATCTCCGGCGTGTGTCCGACGTGACCGAGCAAACCACGGTTGATCGCAAACTGAGTGATCGTCTTGTAATCAAGAGGTCGCTGGGCTGATTTGAGAACTTCTACAGCTGCCTCAAAAAATGTCATGACTCTATACTCCACAAGGGGAGCACGGCAGGTCAACGCTCAAAAGAGTCGACAGTTCGATTGAAATACGCTCAGATCACGATCTCACGATCAGATTTGCCGTCGCGAAAACGGCTAGAGCACGCATGAAGTTGAGATAGCACTAAAGCGTCATGTGCCAGATCCTTTGCAATGATTTTGCATGAGAAGGGACAACTTGGGGGTGACGACACGTCGTCGCCCTTTTCTCTCGTAACTGTATGGATAAACTCTTCCGGGCGACGTCGTGATAGACGTGCGGCACGCAGCCGCTCAAAGCCAACCCTGCAGCCTTGCACTCGGGCGCATTTTGCGCCAAATTCCTTGCCCATGTCGGGCATAACTAAAAACCTGTTCTTTCTCTACGATATTTGGGTAAAAAGTGCAAGAGCGACGACAGGTCATGGCGTGCAAAGCATTACAAATCAACCGGATGCTATCTGCACGCAAGAAATGCTCAGCCATAACACCTGTTGCGGCGAAAATGCGAAAATAGAAGCCAAGCAACTATTATTTGTGGTAAAATAGACGCCGTTTTTTTGCGTGTCAGATTTTGGCGCGCCCTGAATGTCGGTTTTTACCTTTTCGGCGATTTCCGCCGATTTCAATGCTTATCTTGGAGATATTGATTTGAAAGCAGACGAATTAAGAGAAAAATTTCTCGGTTACTTTGCCAGCCTGAATCACGAAGTGGTTTCGAGTTCCCCGGTCATTCCCCGCAATGACCCGACGCTTCTTTTTGCGAACGCCGGCATGAACCAGTTCAAAGAAGTCTTTTTGGGCAACGAGATCCGCAGCTACAAGCGCGCAACGAGCGTTCAAAAATGCATCCGCGCCGGCGGCAAACATAATGACCTGGACGAAGTCGGTAAGGACGGTCGTCACCTGACCTTCTTCGAAATGCTCGGCAACTGGTCTTTTGGTGACTATTTCAAAGAAAGCGCCATTCAATGGGCGTGGAATTTCCTCACACAGCACCTCGGACTTGATCCCAAACACCTCTATGTCAGCATCTACAAAGATGATGACGAAGCCTACAAGATCTGGCACGAACAGGTCGGTCTCGAAGACTTCCGCATTTCGCGCTTTGGCGACATCGAAAAAGGTGACGAGGAAAACTTCTGGAGCATGGGTCCTGTCGGCGCCTGCGGTCCCTGCACCGAGATCTACATCGACCTCGACGCCAACGAAAATGACATGCGTTGGGGCCTTGGCTTCCCCGAAAACCGCTACCTCGAACTCTGGAACATCGTTTTCATGCAGTTCGAACGCAGCGAAGACGGCAAACTGACCCGTCTGCCGATGTGCAGCGTCGATACCGGTATGGGTATGGAACGCATTCTGGCCGTGCTTCAAAACGTCGAAACGATCTACGAGACCGACCTCTTCACGCACATCCTCGAATCCATCTCGAAGATCCTCGGCAAACCGATGACGCAGTCCGAAATTTTGGCAAGCGAAGACTGCACGGCCTACCGCGTCATCGCCGACCACATCCGTACGTTGACGTTTGCGATCAGCGAAGGCCAGCCTTTCTCGAATGATGGCCGAGGCTACGTTTTGCGCCGCATTCTTCGTCGTGCCGTCCGTTTTGGCCGCAAACTCGGTTTCACCGGCCCGTTCCTCTACAAAGTTTCTCAGGCCGTCGTCGAAGCCTTCGGCAAAGCCTATCCTGAGATCACGCTCGTCGCCAAACAGACCCAGGAAGTCATCCGCATCGAAGAAGAACGCTTCTTTGCCACGATCGACCGCGGCATTGCCCGCTTCGAAGACGTTGCCAGCAAATCCAAAGACGGCATCATCGATGGCCGCGAAGCCTTCGTGCTCTATGACACGTTCGGTTTCCCGTTCGACCTCACCCAGATCATGGCCGAAGAGCGCAACATGCGCGTCGATGAAGACGGTTTCAACGCCGCACTTGAAGAACAACGCCAGCGTTCCAGCGAAAAAGCCAAATTCTGCGTCGCCGACAAAACGCCCTGGACGATCCTCGTCGAAGGCAAAACGAGCCAGTTCTGCGGCTACACCGAAGACAGCCTGACCAGCAACATCCTTCGCTATCGTCACAGCGGCGACATTTGCGAGATCATCCTTGCTTCGACGCCGTTCTACGCCGAAGGCGGCGGTGAAGTGGGCGACCACGGCACCATCTGCTCCAAGAATCACGACCTCGCCTTCAACGTCATCGACACCATGCGCGGCGAAGGCGGCATCGTTCACATCTGCGAGATTCGTGAAGGCTTCATCACCGAAGACGCCATGAAAGACGAATTCGTCGCCACAGTCGATCCCGAATTCCGTGCAGCGGTCTCATGCAACCACACCTGCACGCACTTGCTTCAGGCAGCGCTGCGCGGCCTCGTCAGCACCGAGATCCACCAGGCCGGTTCATTCGTCAGCAACGAACGCCTCCGTTTCGACTTCACGCTCAACCGCGCGCTCACGCATGACGAGATCATCGCCGTCGAAAAACGCGTCAACCAGGTGATCGCCGAAGCGCACCCCGTCGTCAAACACGCCGATGTGCCCATCGAAAAAGCCCGTACCATGGGCGCCATGGCCATCTTTGGCGAAAAATACGGCGACAAAGTCCGCGTCATTGAAGTTCCGGGCGTCAGCGTCGAATTCTGCGGCGGTATCCACATCAATAACACCCGCGACATCCAGACGTTCCGCGTCGTTTCGGAATCCGCCTGCTCGGCCGGCATTCGTCGTATCGAATGTGTGACGCGCCGCGCCGCCATGGCGATGTACGCGAATGAACGCAACATCGTTGCCGAAGCCGCCAAGTCGTTGCACTGCAACAGCGATGACATCGTCAACCGCATCGACAAGCTCAACGAGACCAAGACCGCACTCGAAAAGCAGATCGAACAGCTCAAACTCCGCATCGCCCAGGCCGAGATCGCCAGCATCATGGCCACGCGCAAAGATGCGGCCAACGGCGTCGCCGTCTACGCGGCTCGCCTCAACCTGACCGACCGTAAAGACATGCTGACCTACGGCGACCTCGTCCGCGACAAAATGCAGAACGGCGTCGCGCTCCTCGGCGCGGTCATCGACGGCAAACCCTCACTCATGTGCGTCGCCAGCGCCGATGCGGTCAAAAACGGCATCCACTGCGGCAAACTCGTCGGTGCCTGCGCGGCCATCGTCGGCGGCAAAGGCGGCGGCAAACCCAACTCCGCTCAGGCCGGCGGTAACGACGTCAACAAACTCGACGAAGCCATCGCCAACATCTACAAAATCGTTTAATTCAACTTTCTATTGACGATTTTGAGGGGAAAGCCTTCCCCTACGCGGCTATTTGCGCACGCGCAAATACGCCGCTACCCCTTCGCCTGGCAGGGGCCCAAAACAAACTTGCGCCGTCCTAAACACGGCACGCCGAAACGGGCGAGTTTGCAAAAAAAAGCGCCGTACCAAAGCACGGCGCGACGGGCTGAATGAGGCACTTAGCCGTTCAGCAAAAACATCATATATTCTTTTTCTTTGGCACGCATCACAGCTTCTTCCTCGGGTTCAGCATGATCATATCCGAGCAGATGCAACGTACCATGAATGATCTGAAACGTGATCTCATCCAACAGACACCAGGTCTCCGTGAGCGGTTTCATCTCATTTTCGTTAATACGATCTTTATGATGGCAGTTTTCAACATAACGCATGGCCGTTTCAATGCTGATCGCTATGTCACCGAGCGGCAAAGGCATGTCGAGCTGCTTGAGATCCGCAAGGTCGTCGCCTTCACGCATCGGAAACGACAAGACATCCGTCGGTGCATCGACCTGACGCCATTCCAAATTCAGTGCATGAATCTCATCGTCGGTCACAAACACGACGTTCATCTCGGAATCCTGTTCTCCGAGTTTTTCGTACAGACGATAAATGCGCTCCGCGACGGCGCGCATTGGCACCGGCAGCTCCGACTGATTGGTAAACGTCTGTGCGCGATCCATGATCTCAAGCGGCTCAGCCGCAAGTTCCCGGTTTTCCTGATCGCTCATTTTTTCTCCTTCGATCTTGATTAATCTTAACGAATTCAAGCTCGTATCCATTACGGCTTGATCAATTCCAAACTGTAATCTTTTTCACCATCGAGCGAGCGAATGACCAGTTCTCCATAATTGCCGCTCAACTCGAGATCAGTCGCCGTTTCGCTGCTGACTTTGGCGTAACTGATCGTGACCGTGGCGCGCGACGAGCTTCCGGCCGACGCAGCTTTGACGACTTTGTACTGAATGCGGTTCACACCTTTGACCAGGTACGACGAAACGTCGAACACCTGCTGAGCTTCGTTCTGCGACAGCGTTTTGACGAGCTTGTCATTGATATACACCGAGACAGCGTGCCCCAACAACCCAGGCTGGTTGAAGAGTGCCACCAGGTAGACCGGCGCGTTGTTATCAGGCAGGGTGTTCTGCTTCTGACGCATCGCCGCTTCAAGCTGCTTGACTTCGTCGGGCGTCTGATACGTACTGCCTTCCGCGACAGTGCCTTCGTCGGTCTTGCGACTGATCTTGTAACGCTCGCCAATGATATTGATGTTGCCTTCCGAGTCGATCGACACGTTGACATCCTCAAAAAATTGAGAACGCACGTACGTAATGTCCACATTGTTCAAATAAACACGGGGCTCGGCCATCGCCCAGGACGAGACCAAAAGACCGGTCATCAGGCCGGCAACAACAATCAATCGTTTCATATAACCTCACTTATTGAGTGAAAACGAGCGAGCGGCCAGTATGCCGTGCTCGGCTGAGTCGTCATGATAAGCCCCAGAGCGTCGTTCTGGCAACTTCGCGAGGCGCCGGAGCGCCGTACCTTTTAGCGCATTTATCACCAAATAAAAGCCTTTTCTGTGGTCGCCATTGGGGACACCAGACCCCACCCTTTGGGGCAAAAGGACGCTCAAACGCCTAAAAAAGCGCCTTTTATACAGAAAAATCGGGTATTTTCGCCGAAAATAGGCCATAATGAGCAACGGTTGATTTGGTATATGTTTTGCTTTATAAGCTCGATGGCAGTTTTTTTTGTTTCCTTTAACTTAGGAGGATAAATTATGGCAGATTCGTCAGCACTTCGTACGTTTGATCCGCTTCTCAGCTCATCATTTGGTGTCACGCTTTCCGTGGGTGGCGCAGCCGTTGGTAACTTCGCTGCTGTCGACGGTCTTAGCGTTGAACATGAAATGATCGAATGCCGTGATTCGGCTTGCCCCAACAGAGTTGTTTATCGTCAGGGCCGTGCCAAACCCGCTCGCGTGACCTTCAAACGCGGTATGCTCGTTGGTTGCTCGAACAACATCCTTTTCAACTGGATCTCCAAAGCCCAGAATGAAAAAGTTGACCCCATCGACATTCAGGTCTCCATCGGCGGCAAAGAAGGCGAAGGCAAGAAAAATACCCTTACGCTCAACGATTGCATGCCCACTAAATGGTCGCTTTCCTCTCTCGAAGGCACCTCGAATTCGGCACTCATGGAATCTTTCGAAGTCGTTGTTTCTTCGATTTCGAACTCCTAATTGCTGATCCAAGAATCAAAAAAGCCCGCGTTCATCGCGGGCTTTTTTTTTACATCTGAACCGATGTTGTCAGGAACAAGCGCGCTGAGCGTTCAAACTCGGTCAAGGCCTCGTCTTGCCCCTAAATGATGTCATCTTCCAATGTCGACCAGCTATCACAATAACGGCAATCTCTCACTGAATGCCGTCATTGTAAATGGGTTTAGTTCTCGTCGCCCTGGTTCTCTTCAATGTGTTCACTATAACCGCACTTCGGGCAGAGGTACGATGAAACCTTCTGACGACGAACGATCTCGAGATTCTGCGCAACATTGTTCGCCGCGCAATCGGGACAAGGATGATCGGTCGGTTCATTCCAAGTCATGAAATCGCACTTCGGATAGTTGCTGCAACCATAGAAGATCTTGCCCTTCTTGCTGTGCTTTTTGACGATGTTACCGCCACACCCTTCGCGAGGACATTTCACGTGAAGTGAAAGGCTTTCGGTGTGCTTACAAGCCGGGTAGTTCGTACAGGCGATGAACTTGCCATAACGACTGACCTTGATGACCAAGTCGCCGCCACAATTCGGTTCCGGGCACTTGCCAAGTGGTTCGACGTTCTTGCGGATCAGCTCAATGGAACCGTCAGCATTTTCTTTGAAATCACTCGTGAATTTACAATCAGGATAGTTGCTGCAAGCCACGAAGCTGCCATTTTTGCCCCAACGAATGATGAGTTCGGCACCGCATTTTTCACATTTGAGCGACGTCGCTTTGGACTCAGCTTTGAGGTTAGGCAGCTTTTCTTCGGCGTCCTTAACCTCTTTTTCGAAGGGTTTATAGAACTTGTCGACAGCTTTGACCCAGTCGAGTCCGCCTTCCGCGATGTTATCGAGCCAGGTTTCCATGTTACCGGTAAATTCCGGATTCATGATGTCGGCAAAACCAGTGATGAGAAGCGCCGTCACGCGTTCGCCGAGCTCGGTCGGGAACAAGGTGTTCTTCTTCATCTCGACGTATTTCTTTTCCTGAATGTTTGAAATGATCGTCGCATAAGTTGACGGTCGACCAATGTTGGTATCGGTCAGCAGCTGGATGAATTCAGCTTCGGTGTAACGACGAGGCGGCTGCGTGGCTTTCTGGGTGCTCAACACGTCGAGACATTCAAGCGGGTCGCCGACCTTCATTTCAGGCAGCGAAACGTCGTTGTCGGTCGCGCCACCATACACTTTGCGGAAACCTTCGAATTTGGGGATCGAACCGGAAAGTTTATAGGTCAAGTCGCCATTTTCGATATAAACCGTGGTCGTGTCATTGACGGCCTGCGCCATTTGTGACGCGACAAAGCGTTTCCAAATGAGGGTGTAGAGTTTAAGTGCGTCAGCGGGCAAAACATGGGCGAGTGATTCAGGCGTACGCGTTACATCCGTAGGACGAATGGCTTCGTGTGCATCCTGAATGATCGGCGCGTCCTTCTTAGACGTTTTCTTTTTGCCGCTTCCCTCGTAGTGATTGGGCTTTTCGGGCATATAAGCTTTGCCGTAGGTGTCTTGAATGAACTGACGACAATCGCTGATCGCCTGGTCGGACACACGCACCGAGTCTGTACGGTGATAAGTAATCAAACCGCTTTCGAGGGCGGCACCTTCGAAGTGGCCTTCAAAGAGTTTTTGCGCCACATCCATCGTCTTTTTGGACGTGAACTTGTAAACAGAAGACGCTTTGGAGCTCATGGTACTCGTCGTGAACGGCGGTTCAGGGCGAATCGACTTGCTCTGGCGCTTCACTTCTTTGACGCTGAACGGCGCGGCTTTAGAGCGTGCCACAATGGCTTTTGCCTGAGCTTCGTTGGCAATGACACCTTTCGGATGATATTTTTCGACGTTCGAGGCATCCTGGTAGATCGTTTTATCGCCGTCTGAAGCCAATTCCGCTTTGATCTTGCACCCAGTCGGTGTCTTCAAACTCGCCAAAATTTCCCAGAACTCGATCGGTTGATAATTACGGATCTCGTTTTCGCGATCGACGATGAGGCGAACGGCCACCGACTGAACACGACCAGCGGAAAGCTGTTTTTGAACTTTCTTCCACAAGATCGGGCTGATGCTGTAACCCACCAATCGGTCCACGATACGGCGTGCCTGCTGGCTATTGAACATATTTTCGTCGAGTTGACCGGGGTTGGCCAACTGCGTCCGAAATTCTTTCTCGTTGATCTCTTTACAACCAATTCTAAAGATCGGTTTGTTCGGGCACACTTTACGGATCACGTCCGCCACGTGCCACGCGATCGCTTCGCCTTCACGATCAGGGTCGGTTGCAAGATAAACAGCCGGCGCATCCACACACGCTGCTTTGATATCATCAATGATCTTTTTCTTCTTCGAGATCTGTTGATACTGTGGTTTGTAGCCGTGTTCGATATCAATAGCCATCTTCTTTGACGGCAGATCGATGATGTGACCCGTGCTGGCCAGAAGTTTGTAATCTTTGCCGAGAAACTTCTCGACCGTTCTAACTTTATTGGGCGATTCAAGAATGATGAGTGGTTTGGACATTATTTCCTCACAAAAAAGGCGAAAACGCTTTTTTGGCTTTACCGCACTGGAGAACAAATATCAAGTCGCGATGATAAACCGGGGCAAGTATGCTACACACTTTTGCGCTCGTGACAAGGTTAATCGGCGATTTTTGGCCAAAAAACTCGGTTTTTGGCATGACAAGTTGGGAAAACGGGGCGGCGGCGTATCGAGCGAAGCGAGATAGCCGACGCGCGTCTGGCGTATTTCGCGAAGCGAAATAGCCAGCGCCCTTCCATAAAAACGAAAAAAGCCGCACCACTGACGTGATGCGGCTTTCGGCGTTTTGCCTGCCAAGCACGTACATTATAAAACGCGCAAACGTGCATGGCAAGCGTGGGATGATATGAAAGCGCGATTAGCCCTCATCCTTATCAACCGGGTCAGTCGATTCTTCCGGCTCTTCCTTGTCAGGCAAGACCGAACTATTGATCTCGGTGCACGTGCCTTTCAATTCGACATCATCGATACGGAGCATCTTGAAGCCACCCTTCGAGTCATCGCTATCGGATTCGATAGAGAACCCGTTGGTCAGGCCTTTTTTGCCGCTCGTGAGGGTCGTCCATTCGCCATCGAGCGTCTTGATATGTTCCGTTCCCGCGTCGGTCACGATCGAAAGATCACGACCGTCGCTGTAGACCTTCAATGTGACCTGATAGTTCTCGCAGTTGGAAAGCGAAGGCGGATAGATCGTGATCTTACCTTTATTGAGAATGTTAACCCCGAGACCACCGATCTCGCCATTGGTACCAGCGACCATCTTAACGACGGCATTATTGTAACTCGCCTCCGTGGACACGACGATGCGAGCATCGCTGCTTACCGAGCCGGTATCAGCTTTGACGCCAACGCCATGGGCGAGGTTGTCGAAGACAGAGATCGACGGACCAGGCGGCAGATAGGACTCTTTGTTGTTGAAATAACCGTTGCCATTGTCGAAACTCGTCCAGATAGCAAGCGTTTTTTCGACTTTCTTAGCATTGCAGATCGACTCGGTGTTGGCGAGGCAACCGGGGTTGTCACAATGTCCATCGCAAACGTTGGAGACAAGGCCCTGATAGCATTCTGCAAGTGCATGCGCAGCATCATTCTTCGCTTGCATCGTTGAAGTCGAGTCGTCATTAACCTCTTTCATTTTCGCTCGTTTATCCGCGCAGGCGTCCGCAACTTCGCCTTCTGACGCACAGACGCTGATGGCACGGTTATCGAGACAAGCTTTGTCTTTGCATTCCTTGATGCTACAGAAATCGTTCGTCACGCCATAATTTGCGTCAGTGTCCTTGGTGCAAACGACTTCAGGATTATTTACGCAGGCGTCCGAACATTTTTTATCTTTGCAGTTTTTGAGGGCATCACGCAGGATCTCTTCTTTCGAGGCTTTCAGGTACTTAGAAACGAAAGCATTATCCTTACAAACGACGAGTGAATCGTCGTTTTTGCATTTATCTTCTTTGCAGCGATTGTTTCTATCACGGCTGGAAGCGCTCCAGTTGCCACCCAAGCAATAAAGATTGAGCTGTTTGTCAGCTTCTTCTTTGGACTTGAGCTTGGCTTCCGTCAGAACACGCGTGCAAACGCTACGTTCCTGTTTGAATTCCTCGAGCGTTTTGCCTTCGTAATTGTATTGAGGCGCATTCGCTTCCGTGATGGGCGCGCGATAGGCATACCAAAGCGAATCGATGTTATAGGCCTTGCCATCCATCGTGCCTTTACCGTCCATATAGCCGTTGACGATGGTCGACGCTTCGCAGGCGCCCGTTTTGCAGGTCTCAGCGGAGGTGCCGTTCATCGTGAAACGCCCAACCGCGTTGGCAACCACACCGAGCGTCTTGTATTTCGTCTCGGCCAGGTTGGCGATCTCATTGTCACCCGACTCGAGCGCGCCTTGACAAAGGGTGAGCAATTCATCCTTCGAGAATTTGACGACGAGCAGGTTGATGTCTTTCGTAATGAGTTTGTCGCACTTGATCAGACTCTGGATGATGCCATTGTTGTCAACGCCCAACAAACTGCCGATGATATCGTAGATGAGTTCGCCATAAGCGAGGTTGAACGAAACGCCCGTCATTTCAAGCTGATCGACGTTATTGACGAGTGCGGCTTCTTTCCAGGTGCCAGTCACTGCGGTGAAACCAGGATTCGTCTTGATACCGAGCGCTTTGTAATTGAGCCCGGTGTAATCGATGCGGCCTTTTAACTTGTTGTTGACGTTAACGTCGGCATCTTCGAAGCTGACGATGCCCTGAAGTTCAACGAACTGAGCTTTGTCGAAGATCTCACAGACGTTGGACTCGATCTCGTCGAACGTTGAACCGATCCAACCATCGACCAAGTTCTTCAACAGGTCGACGAGTTTGTTGGCGAGGTCAGCTGCTGTGATTTTGCCAACGAGCGGAAGCGAGACGCCCTGCTGCGAATAATAGAAGAACTTACCGCAAATGCAGCCACAGTGCTCGTAACGCGACATATCGCCGAACTCGCCCGGGCAGACTTCGCTCAAGACGCGGCTCGCGCCATCATCGGACTTGCAGAAGAAACCGACGCATTTGTTGTCACGTTCATCCAAATTGATGATGTATTCCTTCAACAGGGTAGCAATTTTGGCACCCGGAGTATTATCGGAGCCCAGGAACGAGATATAGCCCTGCGCAACCTTGGTCAGCATATCGTTGATCTTGGTGCCAGAGAGCATGAGGCCACCGAAGTCGTACACAGAGCTGATGTTGTACGCATCGCCCGTCACGGTCATGGGGATCTCGTTCATCGTGATGGTCGTTTCGACCTGGTTTTTGCATTCTTGTGGCAGTTCATCAAAAGGTGTGTCAGCAAGGCCACCGCAGGTAACCGGCAACGATTTGCGGATCGGGAACTTGACACCTTCGGTGCAGCCATAGCCAAGAACATTGTCATTCTCGCCCAACGCGACGGCGTAGATCACCATCGAATCGTGCGGATTAGCGACTTGGATCGAAGCTTTGTAGTTGACGTTCTCGGCTGTCTGATCCGCTGTATCGGGCATAATATCGCAGATCGGCGTGAAGTTCCCCGGATTGAAAGACGCGCACGAAGCAGCACGGTCACCATAGGGGAAAGTCTTATCACACGTGTTATAATCGCCAGAACCGACGTAGTATCTGACTTCCTTAATGGTTTGCGCCCCCAGGCGTTTGACGAATGAATCCGACTTTTTGGCCATCACGTTGAGCTGATTACCCGGCATTTCTTTGTTATCGATCACCGACTCAGCCTGCGTGTTGATGACGACGCTTTGCGGCGTCATGGCGCATTTACCCGGTTCCGTACAGGAATAGATGTTGGGGAACATCACATTGACGCGATACGTCGCGACTTTGGAGCCTGTATTGAGCGTCTGAGTAGCGATGCCTTCGCCGTCGAGTGTCGTGCGTTCACCCGAAATGGTGCCGTCGGCGCCTTCGCCCTTGTCGAGCGTCCAAACCAAACGGCCACTTGCCGGCACGACTTCGCTACCATCGAACCAGACGAGCTGGGCACGAACTTTTTCTTTCGAGTTGATCGAAGCCGTGCGCGTCAGATCGCCATCAATGATCTGAAGATCGAGACAGCCTTTATCAGGCAACGCCATACCGAGATTACATGACTTGATCTTCTCGGCGAAATCATCCGCAGCGCCCGATTCAGCCACAACAGCTTTGGCGCATTCGATGAAGCCGGGGGTACAAAGCGCCCCTTCACCAGCCGGGTATTTCGTATTCACGACATAGCCGTCGATGGCGAGTTCGGCAACATCGTCGCTATTGCATTTTTCACTGCCGAGCGGATGTTCATCGCCATTTTTGTCTACGCAGACGGCACCGCAGTTGTGTTCATCCGTCGCAGGATCGCACGCAGGCTTGCTCGGCTCACCGGTCGGACCGCCAACGGAGCCCGTGTAGTTCTCGGTCGTGATCTTGAAGTAACCCTGGCTCGCGATCTTATTACCCTCGTCATCCACGAGGTTCGGGTGATACGGAATCAGGTAATACGTCGAGCCATAGCCGGTGCCAGTGTAAAACTCGTTCGAAGCCACGCCGTCAGCGTTCGACTCGGTCTTGGTCGACTTCATCACCGCGTTGTTAAAGGACGAGGCACCGCGAACGAGTTTCCAGTACACGTTTGTGCCGGAATACGTCACCGACGCTTCATCATCAGATTTTTTATGGCGCACCACACGGACGCTGTTGATGAGCGTCTTGACGATCGGCGCCTTAATATCGGTCGAACCAATGAACTCGAACTCAACATCACCGACGCTCGGATCCTTTGCCGGCATATCGGCAGGCGGTGTATCGAGAGCCTCTTTCAGTTCAACGTCGCTCGGGCTATCGCCCTCGCCCGACGGTATATTAACATTATAATTAATGTGAACCGGCAAATACTTCGGATGAGCCTTGTCATTCGTCACAAGCGCGTAATACGTGATGCTGTGACCAGTTCCCGTATTCATTTCCTTGCTCGTATCGCCCTGGTCATTGGTCTTCGACGAAGCTTCCGTCACGTCGCCCTTAAACGTCGCGTTATTCTTATCCCCGTCGGCGCCGACCAGTTCCCAGTTCACGGTCTGACCAGACTTTCCTTCGCCCGACGTTGTGTCAACAAGACGGACCATCAGATCCTCGATTTCTTCAATATTCGTCTCGTACAAACAAGATTCCTGGTACTGATCGCCATCATTGATCGAGCACAGGAACTTCGACGTCGCGGTATAGTTACCATCCGCGTCTTTAGTGCAACCCGCCAACGAAGGATCGACGTGACAAGGATCAGGCGGCACATCGGTCGTGCCGTCACCATCGGTATCAAACCCTGTAAAATACGAGTCACCCGACAGCGAGCATGTCGACACGCACGGCTCAACACATGCCGAAACGTACGACGCATCCACCATGCCCTTCTCGGACCGACTGCTCGTCTCACAAGAATCCTTACAGTCGCTTTTGCACGCTTCCACGCTGGCGGGATCCGGTTCCGTCACGATCGTCACAACTTCCTTGATGCCGTCACCATCCAGATCCGACATGACCTGTTCGCCATAAACGACTTTGCCGCCTTTCTCGCTGCAATCTTTTCCGTCGTCAGTAACCCATAAATTGTGTTCATTCTTCTTCAGAACGCTTATTGGCTTACCATCAGCGCCCACGCACATATCGCTCGTCCAGATCTGCCAATTCCCGTTCTCATCCTGAACGAGTTTGCAGATCCACGTGCCGTCCGGATCATAGCAATTCTCGTCAACGATGGCCTTCAGAGCCGGCTCGTCTTTAACGAGTGCATCGATCAAGGTTTTGGACGCTTCCGGCGTGAGCTGCAAACGACCTTTATCATCCGCAGAGATGTCCTTATCTTCAATTTTACTGAATTCATCGACTTTAAGCGACGCATCGGGCTCACCGTCGCCGTCGAAGTCGGCGCCGACCGGCGTTCCAGTCTCACCAAGCGTATCAGGCAGAATGAATGTCTTAATGTCATACGTGACCGGCGCAGCCACCGCGTGGAAGAAATTCAAAAAGTACTGCGCGTTGTAATATTTCCCGGCCTGCAGCTGAACCTGCAAAATACCTTCGCTGTCCGTCTTGCCGCACGCATCGTCATTGCCTTTGCCGTCCAAGATCAACGCGTCATTGCCATCCTCATGGCCAACGAATTTCCAGCACACGGCTTCATTCGCGACAGGCACCATGATCGGCACTCCAGCCGTCGACGAACCGCCCTCGGTCATCACCTTCACACCCAAATATTTTTTCGCCGAAACAAAAACCTGCTGCTGAAGTTCAGCCGTCGCAACCATCGTTGCCGACGTTAATTCCGACACAAGATCCTTTGACCAAGAATCAAGTTTAGACGGGTCGTTCACGATCTTGTCTTTCCCAGACTCGGCGCCATCCTTAAAACCGGCTTCCGACTTGGTGGGAATGTGTTTCACATTGACCTCAAACCCCGCATAATCCGCCGCATTCGCATTCCAAACATTGACGTAATACATCGGTTTTGAGTCATTGTAGACCGTTCCGGTATGAATACGGAACTTGATGTGACCCTTGGACGACGTTTCGACGACCAGCATGTTTGAACGACTCTCGACCAGGGTTGCCCCACCGGCGTCACTTTCCGACCAGATCAGGGAAGCATTCGCATCTTTATCGTTCTTTTCCAGCACAATGACCGCACGCAACGACGTCGGAACAGACGCTTCTTCAACATCGTTGTCCCACTGGTCTTTGTGTGCCGCTTCATTGATCTGAACTTCGACTTCGATGACCTCATTCGTAAAGGCTTCGAGCTTCTCGCTCGGCGATAAACGAATCACCGTTTCGCCTACATCCTGCGACGCCTCGCCCAAAAACTCACTCGAAGGCTTCGTCGCGGGATTCGAGCTCAATCCAGTGCCTGATTTTCCGTAAAGGTTCTGCTGATTCGCCAAATCGCTGGCATAGGTCGTTCCATTGATCACTTCACTCGTCGTGTTCGGATCAAGGTCATTCAGATATTCTGAGTTCGCACAGCCTGTCGCCGCGATCATCACAGAAAGCCAAAACAGTCCCGTCTTGTTTAATCTCATAAAGTTCCTCCAAAACTCGCCCCTAAACAGGGCAAATGAATCCTGAAAAAGACTAAAATACTTGAATTTTGACCAACATTCAACAAACGACCCCAACATTAGTATATTTTTGTTTGGAGGGGGAAGTCTCCCCCTACGCGGCTATTTCATCCGTTTTGCAGAGACGTGTTACAACACGTCTCTGCCACAAAACGGATGAAATACGCCGCTCCCCCTTCGTCTGACTGGGCTTGCTCCTGAAAATTACTCGCGAATCCCTAAAACGAGGTTGGTAACGCACAAGTTCATCTTGTTTGAGCGAAGCGAGTTCCACAAGGCCGACACAAAAAGGGCGCTCGGAGGTTGCAAGGAGGGGACGGTAGAGACGTGCGGCCCGTGCGGCCCGTGCGGCCCCCTGCGCGCCGCAGGCCCAGGCCTGCCCCAAAACAAAATGTGTAAGAATAAACGAACACATGATAA
>JAZUKH010000109.1:0-18481 GCA_045643185.1 Myxococcota bacterium
TCTCGATTTTTGATTTTATGTTTTTGGGGGCCGCCTATTGCCCGATCGTCCGAATCGTAGAGCCGTGTCGCGACACGGCTCTACGATTCGAACGATTGGATGGGCAATACGGCTCCGCATTTTTATTGGATTTCCCAATGCCCCGAACGGTCACTGCCGACTCGCCGAATGATGCCCCTCTCTTGTAACACGCGCATATTCCTGCTCACGTGAACACGCGATATGCCAATGCGTTCTGCAATAGACGATTGTGTAATGCTCGGATTTTGACGTATGGCCTCCAGAATCTTTTGCTGAAGATCTGTAACATGATCTGTAACATGATCTGTAACATGATCTGTAACATGATCTGTAACATGATCTGTAACATGATCTGTAACATGATCTGTAACATGATCTGTAACATGATCTGTAACATGACCTGTAACATGATCTGTAACATGATCTGTAACATGATCTGTAACATGATCTGTAACATGATCTGTTGAATCGTTGTTAAAACGCCCGCTGATATGCATTGCTCGGTTATGAAGTTCATTTTTTTCACCGAGCAGCAAATTTCGCAGGAACTTTTCCAAATAGCCCCTTGTCTCGTGAATACCGATTTTTAAATTATTATAGTTCGCTCTCACCAATGCATTTCTGAAATACCAAGCGTTTTCCGCAAAAATATTATTCGTCACATCAAAGCCGAGCATCCTCAGATATTTGATGAAAAACACCGCCGTCGTTCTGGTATTGCCTTCACTAAAGATATGGATTTGCCACAGCCTCGACACGAAAATAGCCAAATGCTGAATGACTTTCTCCATATCGAGCCCTTTGTAACTGAAAGCTCTCTCCATCTCAAAATCGTATTCCAGCGTAGCGCGAAGATTGTACGCGCTACCATACAACACAGTATCACCATTCAACACCCATTCATTCTTCGTTATATTATAATCTCTGAGTTTTCCTGCATGATCGTAAATTCCAAAGAACAGTTTTTTATGAATCGAGATGTACTCACTCGGTGAAAATGTAAAAGCCTTCTCAGAAAGAACTTGTGCAATTCGAACCGCGACCTTGTCAGCTTCTTCTTCTCTGTTCCCTAGTTCTTTTGCGGGCCGTTCCTCATAATACTGATTCAAAAGAATCCGGGCTTCGTCAAGACTGATTTCCCCCTCGATGTTTTTTACTGCAGTATCCACGAGGTACTGCGAAGGCGTCAACCCGTCCACAGCCTGTAGCCCGATCGCTGTGTGCCATGCATAGCATTTTTCCCGCTTATCCGGCTCTGTCTGTTTGAAATACTCTGCAAATGGATCCTTTTTCACTGTGTTTCTCCATCAATGGTATTTTTTGGGGGGGATTATCGTCTCAATCGTTCCAATCGATCCAATCGTAGTGGCGTGTCGCGACACGCCTCTACGATTGGATCGCGACACGCCTCTACGATTGGATCGCGACACGTCAACGATGGAATTGGGATCAAAATCCGTGGAATGGATGGGATGATTTTTATTTTTATTATTTTTCATGATTCGTTTTCCATTTTATCGGGATTATCGGGCAAATGATTTTCACGGTCGTGATGCCAATTTGCGACGTTGTTTTCGATATATTTGCGCGTCCGATCGAAATCGATTTGATCGAATAAAATTACGTCATAAAACCGCGATTGCCATTTAAACGGGATTTGATGGGCGCGGGCGTACATGGTGATGGCCTGTTTAAAACGGCCGATGATCAACCCCAATGATCCCGTTTTGGGCGCGGCGGGATGTAGAGACGTGTCGCGATGGGATTGTAGAGACGTGTCGCGATGGGATTGTAGAGACGTGTCGCGATGGGATTGTAGAGACGTGTCGCGATGGGATTGTAGAGACGTGTCGCGACACGTCTCTACAATCCCATCATCACGCCCCCGCACATCGATCATGATAATCAAATGGATATGATCGGGCATGACCGTCCATACGGGAACGTATGCGTACCAATAATGGTCCATAATTTTTGGGATTTCATCGTCCACGAATTTTCCGATTTCGGTCAAACGCATTTCGTTTTCGCCGTTGTGGCATGATATTTCCCCAAAATAATGTTCCCGACCTGCGGTACAAATGATGATGTGATACATCCCTTCGCAATATTCCCACCAATCGGCGCGGACGGTGTCGATGCGATATTTTCCACGAAACAGGTTTTCATTATTTTTCATGATTCGTTTTCCATTTTATTGGGTTTATCGGGCGCGAATCGTAGAGACGTGTCGCGACACGTCTCTACGATTCGGATCGCGACACGCCTCTACGATTCGGATCGCGACACGCCTCTACGATTCGGATCGCGACACGCCTCTACGATTCGGATCGCGACACGCCTCTACGATTCGGGATTCGGTCCGGGCGCCTCTACGATTTGGGCACAAACGTCAACAACTTGTCCCGATAATATTCATATTGCTTCTGACGCGCCGCAATTTCCGCAGGTAGACCAGAGGTGAGGTCGTTGCAGAGGGAGTCAAAGCGGTCGAGAATTGATACAATGCGTTCTTGTTCGGATAATTCGGATAATGGAATTGCAATTTGAGATATCACCTTTTGAGAAATATTTGGAACAGATCCAACCCCCGCTGAAGAACGAATTTGCTGTTGAATAATACTTCCTGATAACTGATAAAATAAATATCTATAATTGCATTTCAAATTTTTAAGAACTACCAACTGTGGATTCAATGTTGCCTTTTCATACAATTTTTCAACAACCGCAACTTTTCCAACAGTTGATCCTGTTTTACAGAGTATTATATCATCTTTTTCAATCATTATCTCAGGTGATTCATAATATTTATCCCATGATATGTATTTACATTCATCCAGAATTAAATGATTAAAACTAATATTACCAGGACTTAATGAAATTGCACCATTGCCTTTCTCAACAATATCTTTTTGTGTATATCCTCGGAAACCAATCCGTCCTTTTATAGAACAAATATTTCCCAAAGGTATCATTGGGGTATTATCTTTACATGAAAGTAGCATATCCCTATACCACTCATACTGCCGCCGCCTGGCTTGCAGCTCCGCTTGCAGCTCCGCTTGCAGCTCCGTGAACTTGTCCAAAATACGTACGATTTCGGCTTGCACGGGCAGCGGCGGGACGGGGATGGTGATTTTAGCCATCTTATCCTTTGATACATTAAAACGAGTTACACCACTTGCTGTTTTACCAATTTGATATCTCAAATTTTGAGAACGGAATAAATGCTTTGCAAAATCCGGATCAATAATCGACAAATCATTAAATCTAAAAAAGAAGCAAAAACTATTTAAATATAAATTCTCAGTAGGGCGTTCTGTAACTACAGAAGAAAATCCACATTCATCAGGCGTTTCTGATGACCCCGTAAAAACTATATCTCCATAATCAAGAGTTCGCTGTTTTTCACCTTCTGTAATTTTTACTCTATCACTCGGATAGATGTTCAATGCAGGGTTTGAATATACATTTTTATATGATATAAAAACTGCATTACCATCTGTAAAATCTGCTTTAGACTTACCAGTCAATCCTCCAAAAAATTTACCTAATTGTCCGAGTTGATAGTATTCCACGCCATTTGGGCACAAATCGCGGATTAATTGATCCAATTTACTCATACCTTATCCCCTTTGCTTTCCAAAAGAAATCGGTCAAAATCGCTTTCATATAGGCGATCCTGAACGATGCGGTATTTTTCAAATTCTGTTTCGGCGTGGAGCTTGGCCTGCTCTGCACTGATTTTTCCGGCTCCCATAAGCAATTCATTGCCGTTGAATTCAAGGAAGCCATCAAGTCTTGTTGCCCAGTCCTCCATACTCATAGGAATTTTGCGCTGTGCCTGCAGCTCGGCATAATCCAGATAGAGAGAAACCAAACGTTCCATAAAGTGCATTTCTTCTTCGCTAAGATAGTTCTTTGCGACGACGACATCTGCCTTTACAATTTTGCCATCCGGTGCCTGTTCCCATGTGGTAAGCCCCATGTGCTCCTTGGTGGCATCCGCGCGTTCATATATAAGCTCTGCTGCGGTGTGACGATGAACAGCAAAGTGCATCTTATTCTGTACAGTCTGGAAGAAAAGTCGCGTGGTCTTATCGTCCTTGTTGTAATCGAATGCCGTAGCATAGAGGTCTGTGACTTTTTGATAAAATTTCCGTTCGGACATACGGATTTCGCGGATATACTGCAGCTGACGCTCAAAGTATTCGTCCGTGAACATGTGACCGTGTATAAGGCGTTCCTTGTCCATGACCCACCCCTGAATGGTATAGTCTTTTACAATAGAGTTCGCCCAGCGGCGGAATTGAACCGCACGGTCATTATTGATTTTGAAGCCTACGGCAATGGTTGCCTGTAAATTATAGTGGTTGGTCTGATACATTTTGCCATCAGCGGCAGTTATTAAGTATTTCTTAATAACTGAATCCTCCTGCAGTTCGCCATCATCAAAAATACGCTTCAGGTGCTGGTTTATGGCAGGAACGGACACGCTGTATAATTCAGCCATCATTTTCTGAGTCAGCCATATATTCTCATCTTGGTAGCGTATTTCCATGCTTTCGTTGCCGCCAGAAGCTGCGGTAAAGGTAAGGAATTCCGCAGCGGAAGAACGCACAATGGAGATATTTTCATGTTTCTTTTTTGCCATCATTCCCCCTCAATCTCGGCGATGATTTTATCGATTTCATCGCGCAAAACCTGTTCCCTGGCGACGATTTCGGCAATTTCGGCATTTAATTTAACGATATCGACTTTTTCACGCGTGTCTTCGGCCTCGACGTAGGTGGAAACGGACAAATTGTAATCGTTATCGACGATTTCCTGATATTCGGCCAAATGGGAACGCGTCAGTAGAGGCGTGTCGTGACACGCCTCTACTGACGCGCGTTTAGCAAACGTTTCCACGATGCGATCCATGTTTTCGGCGGTGAGTTTGTTATTATTCGTCACCTTGATGCATTCGTTGCTGGCATCGATGAACAGGGTTTTGTTGTCAATTTTGCCGCGCTTGAGCACCATGATGCAGGTCGCAATGGACGTCCCGAAAAACAGGTTGCTCGGCAGCTGGATCACGCAATCCACAAAGTTGTTGTCGATGAGGTATTTGCGGATTTTTTGTTCGGCGCCGCCGCGATACATGATACCGGGGAAGCAAACGATGGCCGCCGTGCCATTTGGGGCGAGCCAGCTGAGGGCGTGCATGACAAAGGCGAGGTCGGCTTTGCTCTTGGGAGCCAGAACGCCGGCTGGGGCAAAACGCGGGTCGTTGATGAGCAGGGGGTTGTCATCGCCGGGCCACTTAATGGAATACGGCGGATTGGAAACGATCAGTTCAAAGGGTTCATCGTCCCAGTGCGCAGGCGCGAGCAGCGTATCTTCGCAGGCAATGTTAAACTTATCAAAGCCGATATCGTGCAGGAACATATTGATGCGGCAGAGGTTGTAGGTCGTGATGTTCACTTCCTGACCAAAGAAGCCGTTGCGAACAGCATCTTTGCCGAGGATTTTTTCGGCCTTTAACAAAAGGGAACCGGAGCCGCAGGCCGGGTCATAGACCTTGTTGATCTTTTTCTTGCCAACCGTGCCCAGGCGCGTCAGCAGTTCGGAAACATCGGCCGGCGTAAAAAACTCCCCGCCGGACTTGCCTGCATTCGAGGCGTACATGGTCATGAGATATTCGTAGGCATCGCCAAAGGCGTCGATATCGTGCTGTTTGACATCGCCCAGATTCATATCCGCAACGCCATTGAGGAGTTTGACCAGCTTCTCGTTGCGCTTGACAACCGTCGCTCCCAGCTTGTTGCTGTTGACATCGAAGTCATCGAACAGGCCCGCAAACTGACCTTCGGAGGAAGTCCCCATGGCAGACTCCTCGATATGGCGGAAGATGCGTTCCAGCGTTTCGTTCAAGCTCGCGTCATTCGCGGCTCTTGCCCTCACATTGCAAAACAACTCAGACGGCAGAATAAAAAAGCCCTTTTCCTCGACAAGCCCTTCTCTTGCTTCTTCAGCATCCTCATCGTCCATCAGCGCATAGTCAAAGTCAGTGTTGCCCGCCTCACACTCGCCCTGGTTGATGTAACTCGTCAGGTTTTCGGAAATATAGCGATAGAACATCGTGCCCAGCACGTAATTCTTAAAATCCCATCCATCGACGGCGCCGCGCAATTCATCAGCGATCGCCCAGATGGCGCGGTGCAATTCGTCGCGTTCTTGTTCTTTTTTGGTATCCATGGCCATTCGTATTTACCTCCAATATGGGGATGATTCGGTGATTTCTAAGTAAGGGGATGTGCTTAAGCGTTTCTTGCCATTTTTCAGCCTTTCCTGCAAGGATAAAACTTATCGATGAGCCTTCACGGGCATCATGAAGGCGCTGGTCCGCCAAGCCAATTATGTTTATACCATGCTTAGATTATCTGTTCTAGACATGGCAGACGAAGAAGACGTAGTTCAACGATTTCACCCAATGCTTGCCGTGTTGCGCGCATCAATGATTTCTTTGTGTGAAAGCTTGTTATACAAGACGCGCGAAGCGCACGCCCGGCGTATTGAGCGAGGTAGAGACGTGGCGTGACACGGCTCGACGAGCGAGAAGACGGGCGCAAAAAGGCCGTATTCGCAAAGCGAATAGGCCGCGATTTTATGCAGCAGTATTAAATCTCACGTTATGAGATCGTGTATGTTATCGAAATATGAGATATTTTTCTAAATTTTGTATGAACGCCGCTATCCCGTTGGGATACGCGGCGCGTTTCGGCCTATGCGCAGGCGCATACGGCCGAGTGCCGCCCGCTATGTGCTCGTGCCTGCGCGCATACGCGGGCGGTTTTTTATGTGTTGTGACGACGGTCGAATTTATGATTCATAAAATGGTTGTAACTGATGAAAAATGTGTTAATATTGAATATGCATTTTGTAGGATAATTCGTAGAATTGTTTTAGAATGCACCTGATCAGTCTGGTATTCAGAATAATAACATAACGATAGAATAATAAAAATGAATATTCTAATTATTAATGGTAGTCCAAAAAAGAAAGGTCTCATTTCGCAAATGCTGGAGATCATGCAAAACGAAGCGGCAGCCAATGGCGCGACGGTAGACGTCGTGAACGTCCACGATCTGACCGTCAAGCCCTGCACGGGCTGTATGTATTGTCGTACCAAAGGCAAATGCGTTTTTCCTGAGGATGGTTCTGTTCTTTTGCTTGAAAAGTTAAAAGCTGCAGATGCCGTGATTATTGGTTCACCCTGCTACTGGGGAAATATTTCAGGACAACTTAAGCTCGTTTTTGATCGCATGGTTTATGGTATGATGCGTGAAACGACGCGATTTCCTGAGCCGCTCATGCCGGGAAAAAAGTGCATTCTCGTGAGTACGTGCACGACCCCGTGGCCTTTTAATATTCTGATGAATCAGTCGCATGGGGCAATTAAGGCACTTCGTGAAATTTGTCGTTATTCCGGTTTTAAAATTGTGTCAGAGATCGAGCGAGGCGGCACCCAAAGGCATCCAGAATTGACAGATAAAGATCGAAGTCAGTGTCTGCATGCCGTCGCAAAATTGAAGTGACTCAATACGCTTTTAGGCTGAGATATAACTCGATCATTTTGTTAGGTGCTTAAAACACTTGACGCGCGTGCCAAAAACGTTGAAAACACTTGCCCCCTTTTGGGGCGAGTTGAGGGCGAATGCCTTTGACGAGGAGTGGCGGCATTTGGAAGCGCAAAGCCGCGTGTTTCAATAAGTATTAGGAAGTTTTCATGATCAATCTTATCATCAGTCTTATCTTGGGCATAGGTGTGGGCATTGTTTGCGCCATGTTCGTTTTTGAGTCGGTCGGTGCGGCTGTGGCCGTGGGTATCGTCGTCTTTTTGGCTTCGCAGATCATTTTGAATCGCATCATGAGCAAAAAAGTTCAGACCATTATGATGGAAGCCCAGGCGATTATGCAGGATCTTGGACAGATCAAAAGCCAGGACACGTTGAAGCGCATGATGCCCAAGATCATCGATCGCGCGGTTGCCAAGTTTTCGGAAGCTTACCACTATGGTATGTTCCAGTTTGGCGTGACGAAGATCCTTAATGGCCAGATCGGTTCGCTTTATTATATGGGACAACGCTTTGAAGAAGCGGAACCGTATTTGTCCAAGGCCTTTTTGCAGCAGACAGAAGCTCAGGCCATGTATGCCTGTTGCCTGTACCGCAAACAAAAATTCGACGAGATGAAAGTGGCATTTGATAAAGCGCTCAGGCTCGCGCAACGTAAACCGTTGATCTTCAACATGTATGCATGGTGCTTGACGCAGCAGAAAGATATTAACGGCGCGATCCGCGTGCTGAATCAGTGTAAAGCGTTTAATCCGAAAGACGAAGTGACGCTCAAAAACTTGGATATGTTGAAGAACAGCAACACCATGAAGATGACATCGTATGGCGCCGAGTGGTATCAATATTTTCTTGAAGCCCCAGATGCCAAGGCAATACAACAACTTCAGCAGATGCGCATGGGCTCGCCGTTTGCGACGCATCAGCGCCACCGATAAGTATAATTGCACAATATGCCGGTCAATTGTAAATGATGAAAGGAGCAGACGTGATGAAGCATAGACGAAGCCTTCTGGGAATGCTGGTTTTGGCGCTTAGCGTGGTGTCTTGCAAGAGTGCGCCCGAAGCACCAGTACAGACCGCCAATACGGTTGCCGATGCACCGATAGCCGAATCCGTCGACAATGTTGGCGATGGGGCGAGCATGCCCATGTTTGATCCTTCGCCCATCGTCGTCGATCTTTCGAATGCTGACGAAAAGACTGTCACACCGTTTACTCAGGGCGGTGATCGTATTCACCTGGCCGATATTCTCCCGGTCGTTTCGGATTCCAGCGGCTACGTTCAAAAATGGGAGTTTTATCTCTATTCGGAGCCCTATGCTGCGCGCCTCAAATTTGAGATATCTAATTTTGCATTCAGTAAAAATGAACTCAAAATTAAGGGCTATGTTCAGGAGCATAACGCCGCAGGCGACACGGTTCAGGAGTATAAGATTTCTAAAACTTATAAATCCGGAAAATGGTTTGCTGATAAAAACAACCTTATTTTGGATTGCAATGGTGACTACACACTGAAACTTGAAGATGGTGTGTTTAAGCTTCATGGCGTTTATGAAAAAGGCTCGTTTGACTATGCCATTGAGCCGAATTTCTGGAAGCCTGGTTCCGGCAATGTCTATTTTGGTAAAGACGCGTCAGACGTCTTTAAATATTCAGTGTTGGCTTATCACAAGCCGCTCGTGAGCGGTGTGGTGACGTTGGATGGTCAGACGATTCCTGTGAACGGAACCGCTTATGCGAATCATTACATGACCAACATTGCAGCCTACGAGATGTTTGACGAACTCGCCGATTTTCGCAAGATCGTCAATGATCATGTCCTTGTAGAATTTCGTTATTATTTGCCGACATCGCGATATGAATATAAGCCGTTTGGCTACTTGTTTGTGGCCTATGACGGTGTCCCCGTCTTTTCATCGACTTCGTTAACGCGCGAGTCTTTGGAGACTTGGATGGATGACGAGCATTACAATTACGAGATCGACCTTCGTCAACGTTTGAGTGCTGAGGAAGATGGCAATAAAGCGACGTTCACGATGCACAAAGGTCGTGCAACCGGTTCGGACCCATACGCCGACCTGCCATCATTCCAGCGCGCCGTGGCTATGCGATTTGCCAAGCCCATCGAGTACAATATTAAGATCGATTGGACGCTTGACCTTGACATCGATGGCTATAAAGCTACGATTCCTTATTCTGGTGCCTATTCGCTTACGCGCATGCATTAGCGGAGACGTGCGGACCGCGTTGCGACGTGCGGACCGCGTTGCGACGTGCGGACCGCGTTGCGACGTGCGGACCGCGTTGCGACGTGCGGACCGCGCGTCTCAACGAATTAATCAGTATAAGAATAATTATGCGTGATATTGAATTTTGAGAACAGGCAGCCTTCTAATAAGTCGTTGCGTTGTTTTTCATCCTGAATGTCCGCGACGTCGGCTTCGCAGTCTTTAACAGATTTGTTGTATTCTTCTTCGAAGCGTTCAGTTTGGCATTCGTAATCATTCATGATGTATCGGACGCAAAGATCACCGGCGGAATGAATAGCCAGCGGGCGGGAAAAATTTCCGCTATAAGACAGATCAGTGTCTACCAAGTAATTGAGATGGTTCAGGCTCGAGTCATTTTCATTGAACATAGGATCACAGCACGCGCGAATCCTTTGGGCGATTTTTTCGCTAGTTTCTTTGGTATCGGACGCGTTACAGGTATCTTTATCGCTTGCTGCCCCCGTCGGTACGCTGACGAATCGATGGTCGATTTCACAAATTGTGTACATTTCCGGGTCATCGTTTTGATAATTATAAAAGTAATGGCAACAGTTAACCCAGCCATCGCATCCAAGCATAGTGAATGTGAAAATCGTGCTCAGAAAAATGGGAAAATAATGAATCATTTTATTCATCAGCGAGTATTTCATAATGATTTCCTTCAAAAAGTATGTGAACTACTTATCTATTTCTAATTATTTGGGTTAATCTTTCTGACGATGCAGGCATCTATTGCAGCAGCGCGCTGAGCGTCATCCGTGATGTTTTTTGTTTCTGTCTGGCATTCGTAGTCATATTGATTTTTTAGATTGATATAGTAGTCTTTCGCCGGTGCGTTTCGGTCGAGGCTTTGTATGACGCATAGCTGTCCGACCGTTGATAATGGGTTATCAAAGATAGCCATGCAGTAGTCCGGTGTGTCATCTTCATAAGACTCGTAATGATAAGTCAGATGGTCAAAAATGGTGTTCGGATCATTGAACAGTTCATCACAGCGTTCGTGGGTTTGTTGAATCGTTGACTCTGTTGTTTGTTTTAGATTCGAGGGGCATTTTGTGTCGAACATTGAGTTTGTGCAGGCATCGGAATCGTTATTGATATTGATATAAGTGCAGATCGCGGCGTATAACGGATCTGTGTAGGCATCTTCACAGCAGTTGTGATACTCTGTACATCCGACAGAAGACAGCATCAATAACCCTGTGAAAAGTACTAATTTTGGAAGAGACAAAAAGCGCATAATCAAAACCTTTAAGCATTAAGATTGGTTTCAAGCATTGAGAACGAAAATCACACTATGTCGTGCGTAGATCGCTCACCCCTTGTAGAGAGTTTGTTTCTCGTTTTCAAGTGATTCATGCGATAAAATGTGTTACGTCGTTATATTTCGGCTTCGAACAAATCGCGTCCGCTCGGCATATCTCTCAGTCTGCTTGCCTTCGGTTTTGCGACGGCTGAGATTTTGAATTTTTGACCAGACAATGCATATCAACCGTGCCCGTCTTGCCTTCGGCTTCGACAGACACGGTCATGCAAGCACCGGCGTTGCCGGTGCGCGGCTTTCTGCCGCCTATTTTCCATACCGTTGCGTTTTTAGTTTCGTTTTATGACACGCGCTTTGAACGCTTAGCGTTCATGCGCTCTCGATTATGACTTTCATACCCTGCTGGGATGTAACGATGAAACACATGCGTTGCTTTTTGGGGATTGCGTGTTACATCCAGTTTTGATACAATATAAACATACACATATTTTTATACATTAAATAACCTCTCTAACGAAGGAGATTGGATATGAATGAGCGTCGTATATTTCGTGTATTGCACACATCAGACTGGCATTTGGGCAGAACCTTGCACGAGCGTGCCCGGGATGATGAGTTTGAGGCATTTTTGGATTGGATGATCGAGACGGTCAAGTCTGAGAAGATCGATGTCCTTCTGATCGCCGGTGATATTTTTGATACGTCGAATCCTGCGTTTGCGACCCAGCAGCGATATTTTGATTTTTTGCAAAGACTGATGACGACGTGTTGTCGTCATGCGGTCATCACGAGTGGAAATCACGACAGCACGTCATTCATTGATGTGCCTGGGAAGGTCCTTGCGGGCTTGAACATCCACGTGGTCGGTCAGGCGCGGTTTGGGGTACACAAAGATGGCGCTGCCGAAGAAGAAGTTGTGGTCATTCAGGATGAGAAGGGACGAGATGCGTTGATCGTTGCCGCTGTGCCTTTTTTGACTGAAGGTGATCTTCGTTTTTCGGAATTCGGAGAATCGCGCGAAGACAAAGAACGTAAGATGATTGAAGGTGTAAAATTGCACTATGACCGCGTGGCCGAGGCGGCTGAAAAGATCCGTGATGGCCGTGACATTCCAGTCATCGCGATGGGACATTTGTTCGTTCAGGGAGGCAAGTTTGATCCGCAGAATGGCAGTGAGCGCCAAACCTATATCGGAACACTTGGTGGCGTGAGTGCGTCAAGTTTCAGTCCGTCGTTTGACTATGTGGCGCTCGGGCATTTGCACGGGGCTCAGTGCGTTGGCGGCAACGAACGTGTTCGTTATTCGGGATCGCCTATCGCGATGGGCTTTGGCGAAGCTGGTCAGAGCAAGAGTGTGTATGTGCTCGATTGCGATGGACGAAACATTTCAACGTCGGCGATCCCAGTCCCGTGTTTCCACAAAATCGTCCGTATCGAGGGCGATAAATCCGTCATTGAGGCGACGATCCAGCAATTGATCCGTGAAAACGAGGACACCTATATTTCGGTCACTTATACCGGTGAGCAGGGGATCGGGAATTTAATTGGTTATATCGATGCACTTGTTGGGGATTCAAGGTTCATCCATTGTCTGGAAAAAATGGATAAGTCCCTTGCTATGCAGGGAACTGATCAGGCGCGTCGGTTTGGTAATGGCCAGAAACTGTCTGAAATCAAGGTCGACTCGGTTTTTGAGCTGCTGCTTCAAAGCAAAAACTTTGACGAAGAAAAGGCTAGATCTATTCGCCAGACATTTCAGGATCTGCTTTTGAATATGGTTGAAAATCACGACATTGAAGGAGAATAAAGATGAAAATCGAAAAGATCAGGATCGAGAATCTCAACTCTCTGTATGGCTGTCACACGATCGATCTGAATGATCCAGCCTATGATGCATCCAATCTGTTTCTCCTTTGGGGCGATACCGGATCTGGTAAAACGACCATTTTGGATGCCATCACGCTCGCTTTGTATGGTTGCACGCCTCGCCTTGGACTGGTCACTGGCACTGAAAAGTGCGAAATGATGGCTCAGGGAACAACGCATTGTTACGCTGAAGTCGTGTTTTGCGTGAACACAGGTCGATACTTGTCGAGATGGGAGCAAAACGTCAACCGAAATGGCAACTTGAACTCACCGACGCATGTGTTAAGTCATGAGATCGCGCCAGGTGAGTTTGAGATCGTTACAAGTTCAAAATCAGAGACTGGAAAACGGATCCCTGAATTGATTCAGTTGTCTTTTGAACAGTTCACGAAGACGGTCATGTTAGCCCAGGGGGGATTTCAGGAATTTTTGAAGGCGGATGTGAATAAACGCGCCGAAATTCTCGAAAAACTCACAAATACTAAGATCTATACCGCGCTTTCTATGGCTGCGTATGATCGTTGGAAAAAAGCGAAAACAGCTCTCGAGGCTGCGCAAAACTTATTGGATGGCGTTTCGATGATGACCGCGGACGAGGTCAATGCGCTTCGAGATGAGGTGGCTCGTCTGAAGACCCAGTTGAAAGACGAGAATGAATGTTGTGCGAGACTTCAAAGCGAATGTAATGCTTTGGAACAGTGTGATAAAGCCCAACTGGCGTTGAATAAGATCGTCGAACAGCTGAGTGAGGTCAACGGGCGGTTGGCTGCGTTTGCAGAGGATCGAGCTCGTTTGGAAAAGGCTGAACGCGCCAACGGTGTTGAGGCGAAGTACGCAGCTTTGTTGGATGCCAAAAAGGCCAGGTCGGATACGCAAAAGATGTTGGATGAGCTGTGTCAGAGACGACCAGGCGCGGAACAGAGCTGCCAACAAGCCAAAGTGTCGTTTGAACAGGGCGCATTGTCTTTAGAGACGGCCAAAAAGGCTTTGCTTGACGCTGAACCGTTGTTCAAACAAGTGCGTGAACTCAAGACTCAGCTCAATGCAGCGAAAGAAGCGTATTCTGAAGCAAACAAGTCGGTCAAGGCGGCTGAAGACAACCAAAAAAGCGTTGGACTTGCCTTTGAAAAGGCTAAAAAGGACAAAACTCAACTGATCGAACGACAAAACAAGGCAAACGAGTTTTTTGCTGCACGAAGTGTGGATGCTGATCTGGCCGAGGAACTGGGCGGGATCGAGGCACATGGGACTGCTTTGAAGGACGCGTCTAAAGCGCTCAGCTGCGCGACGGATAAGGTCGAAAAGTGCAAACAAGACTGGCAGAGCAATGTCGCGGTGCGTGATCAGCATCAAAAGACGCTCAAAAAGAAAGAAGCGGCTTTGCAAGATAAGTCAAAAGTTTGTGAGGCGGCCAGTGTGGCCTTGGTCAATGCGAAAGATGGCCATGATCTTGAGGATCTGAAAAAACGCAAGGAAGACCAATGTCAGCTTAAACTTCAGGCTGAACTGATCGCGACGTACGAAGAAAAAAGGCACGTTCTTAAAGATGGTGAATCGTGTCCACTGTGTGGTGCGAAAGAACACCCGTTTTGTCATGGACTGACGCCGAAAGAATCGGAATACGACTCGGAGATCCACCGCTTGAGCAAGCAGATCGAGTGCATTGAACGCGCTCAAAAGGCGGCGGACGAAGCTGAGAAAGCCAAAAATAACGCCGAAGTTGAATACGAACGTGAATTGAGTGCCCAAAAGGTGTTTCAAAACAACGTTGAGAATGCGCAAAAGGCTTTGGATGCAGCGCTGAGTGATGCTGCGGACAAACAACAGGGGTTTGACGATGCTCTGAAGTTGTGTCAGACGCTGGTCAGCAAGTATGGCGTGTCGATCGACCATGTTGAGGCATTTGACCAGGTTCGTCGTGAGCTGACGAAGCGCAAAAACGTCTGGGAAAAGTCCATAAACGCGTTGGAAGAGATCAAGCAGGCGTTGGTCGAGAGCGACAAACTCGTTGAAAGTTGTAGTGCATCGCTCGAAGCAGCCGATAAGCGAGTGACGGAATGTCGCGCGCTCGAAGCGGACAAACTGCGCGTTGTTGAAGCAAAACAGGTTGAGATCAAGGCCGTCTTTGGAGAACGCGACGTCGATGCGGAGGAGCGTCAGTTAAAAAGGGCGTGTGACGAGGCTGAACGTGCAAACAAAGAAGCCAGTCAAGCCTATCATCGCCTGGATTCTGCGCTCACTGCGTTGGATGCAAGCATTCGATCTAAGCAAGAAGATCTTGAAGCGCGTCAGCATGATCTGGCACAGGCTGATGTTGTGTATCATCAAGTTCTGTCAGAACATGGTTTTGCGGATGAAAGCGCGTTTCTTGACGCACGCATGGACAAAAAAGCGTTCAATCTTTTGAAAGAGACGCGTGACCAAATGGATAAAACGCAGCAGGACTTGGTCTCTCGTCAGAAGCAGGCTCAGGAAACGTTTAATGCCGCGAAGGCTCAGAATCATTCGATGCGTGCCATCGACGTGGTGAAAGGTGAACTGAATGAGTGCAGCGCCAATATCGAACAGTGGAACCAGGCTGTGGGCAGAAAGATCGAAGCTTTGGACATGCAGGCGAAGAATGACGTTAAGTTTGCCCAGATCAGTGCCGACATTGCGAATAAGCAGTTGGAATACCAACGTTGGGATGCGTTGAACAACCTGATCGGAAGCAGTAAAGGCGACGTGTTCCGCAAATACGCGCAGAGCTTCACGTTTGACATTCTGCTTGATCGAGCCAATCACTATTTGCAAGATAAACAGTTGATGACGCGCTTCGAGCTGATTCGCAAGACTGCGACGGATATGGAGCTTGAATTTTATGTACACGACTATTCGACGGGGCTTCCACGCAGTGTCGAAAACTTGTCTGGTGGTGAAAAATTCTGTCTGTGTCTTGGGTTGGCGCTTGGGTTGGCAGACATGGCGAGTGAGAATGTGCAGCTCGACTCGTTATTCATTGATGAAGGGCTTGGCTCGTTGGATGACGGCACGTTGGACTTGGCACTCTCAATGTTGACGCAGTTGAGTCAGGAGAATGGTGGACGCCAAGTCGGCTTGATCACGCACGTGTCGCGAGCTCGTGATGCGATCTTAACGCGCATTGAGGTCAGGAAACTTGGTGGCGGTCGAAGCGAACTGCACGGTGCGGGCTGCACTTCGACGCGTATTGCCAACTCGGAAAATGCCAGTTCGTCTGAGAATGAAAAACCGGCGCGTCGTCGGAGTTGTAAAGCGGCACAGGACGTCGGTTCGTCTGAGAGTGAAAATCCCGTGAAAAAGAAGCGCGGTCGTCCCAAGAAAAGTGAGGCGAATGCCGACGGAAACACGTAATCATTGAAAACCTGGGGCTGTTGCGCTATGAACGGCGCGACAGCCGCGTATTGGTGCAGGCGCGTTGGAATGTGCTCGTGACAGGGGAAAAGCAGGTTAGGTCATGGATAGACTGACATGGATCATCAGTTTTGCTCTCTTGACCAGTCTTGGGCTGACGCTTGTGTTGGAGTGCGGTCTGGCCAGGTTTAGCGGGTTGCGTGGTTGGCGCAATCTGCTGATGGTTGCTTTGGCACAGGTCGCAACCAATCCCGTCGTGGTTTCTGTCAGCCTGTGGATGCGTCTCAACACGGATGTTTTTCAATTCGTATATGAGTTTCCGCTTGAGATCGCTGCTGTTGTGGCTGAATGGCTGATGTATAAGCGCTTGCTTAAGTCGATCGAGCAACCGTTTTGTTTTTCGCTGGGACTAAATACGTTTTCGTATAGTTGCGGATATATTTGGCTAGCGCTGTATTCTATATTCTAGTGTGTTTCCCATGGAGACGCGCGGACTGCACGTCTCCACGGGTATTTGGGATTGCCTTCGTTACTTCATTTCTTTGAGAAGGGCGGGGTTCTTCGTAAGATCGTAGGCGATGGCGAGGAACTGCTTGGCAATTTCAGGCTGTGAGGCTTTGAACTGACGACCGGTATTGATGGCGAGTTCACAGACGTTTTTGCTGGGTCCAACGGGGAGTGAGGCTTCGTCTGCGAGTTTTTTGATATCGACGGGTTTTGGTTTGTTGAGGTCGATGCCCGGGTGTTTGGCGAGGTGATTGAGCACTTCGTGAGCGCGAGGCATATCGGCGAAGTCGATGCTTTCGTAAACGTAGCCAACGGCGAGTTGATAATTTTTGTCGAGGTTTTCAACAACTTCGGCGAGTAGGCAGTAATAGATCGCGAGGTGCTGACGGGTGAAGAGCAGAGGATAAGCTGCGGTGAGGTCAGCAAATGCGGTATCATATTTTCCGTCGAGGATGGCGACGCGTGCGAGCTCGAGGTGAGCGGGGGCACTGACGGGGTTGAATTCGATGGAGCCCTGAAGTGCTTCACGCGCTTCGGCATATTTACCCGTGGTTGCGAAGATCTCCGCGAGCTGGAAATGGAGCATTTCGAGCAAGTTGGAGATGCGAACGAATGTGCGCGTTTCTTTGATCATGGTTCGCACGAGGACTTCTTCGAAGGGGTGCGAGAGGGAGATAAAGCGTTTATCGGTCGTTTCAGGCAATTTTGTTTCGTTGATGATCGCCTGGATACCTTCGATGGCTTTATCGTAATCTTTATTTTTGATGAGTTCCTGGATGTCATTAAGTTTTTTCTGCATATCAGCAGCGGCAGCCTGGATCTTATCGAATTCTTCTTTTGATTTTTTGACTTCGTCGGCTTCGGGGAACTTTGTCGCCGCGTACTGACCGAGCGCAACGACGAGTTTGTTATTATCTTCGGTTCTCGGCAGAGATTTACAGAAATCACGAACAATTTTCACATTTTCATTTTGATCGTCAGTGAATTTGGTTTCGAGATCAGCGATGGTTTGTTTGATGAGTTTGACGACCTTGAAAGCTTCTGCATCGGGGAATTTATCGGCGGCGTATCGGCCGAGCGCTTCGATGAGCTTAGCGCTTTCTTCGCACGGGGGGAGGGTACGGCAGTATTCCTGGATGACTTTGACGTCGTGATCCTGATTACCATTATATTTTTTTTCGAGACTGGCGGTGATTTTATCAATTTGGACTTCAGCCATAAATAGAGTTCTCCTCAAGTGAATGAATTGATTTTTTAGACAGCGTGATCAAATCAATTTTTGATGCGGTCAAGTGAGTTAGCAGCGAATTCATTGAGTGCTGCAAAGCATAAAATTAAGAAAAAAGCCGCGTATTTGCGAAGCAAATAGCGGCTTTTGATGTTGGCGTATTGGCGCGGTAGCGCCAATAGCCAACATGCGCGATGCGTATGGCCGAATTTTCGGCCATAGCATGCGCGATGGCATGAGTATTAATCTTCGGCGTGACCAGCGGAGCCGAGGACGACATTACATTTGTGGATGTAAAGTTTTTTGAGTTCGTCGCGGGCGGGGCCGAGGTATTT
>JAZUKH010000110.1:0-7299 GCA_045643185.1 Myxococcota bacterium
CGACTGACGACCAGGATAGCCACTCATGACGACGATCCAGGCTTGGTTATAACGCGGATCAAAGATGTAGACATTGTCGGTGTACCAGTCACCTGCAAAGCCAGGTTTGGAGTAGAATTTGACGCGTGGATCTTTAAAAACTTCGCTGAAACGATCGACCATTTCAGTGCCGCGTTCGCGTTCTTCGCTGCGCATGGCGCGACGGAGCATGATCAAGTCAGGTTGTGCCAAATTGAAAGATTCGGTAGGCTGAAGCTGTTCCTGAAGCATGAGGCGTCTTGTGATTTCGCCCAGATCCTGCAGCGTCGTGCAAGCCGTTGACGTGCAGGTCGTGCCTGCTTTTGAGTTGCTGGCAGGGATCTTGTGCGTTTTTTTGCCTTCAGTCAGAATGATTTCCGGGGCGACGCGCAAAGACGGATCTTCGCCCATGCTTTCCCACTTTTTGAGCTCATAGCCACGATTTAATGCGGTGCGTGCGATGCCATATTTAGAGGTTAGGATCTCTGTGTGGAGTTTTTCGAACGAAGCAAGCTGGGCAACCCGGTTGTAGGCGATGTTGTCGCTTTGAATGATGGCCATTTCAATCAACTTAGAAACGACCTCGGTGTATGGGTGTTTTCCGTTGAAAGTGACTTTTGCCCGGGATGAGAAGCCTAACTCCTCAATGCGTTTGAGTGCACCGATTGCGGCGAAGAGCTTGACCGTGGAGGCTGGGTTCCAATCCGTTTTAAGTGAGGTGCCGTTGTAGTCGAAAGCGCGTTCCTTCGTGACGTATTGGCGCGTGGGATCGAATGTCAGCTCAATGACGAAAGCCATAAACTGCTTGGGTGGTTTAAAGCCTTCTGCTTTCATCATGGCTGGTAGGGCAGTCGAGTTGACGCCGTTGCTTTTCCACCAGTTACCGCGCGGAATCTCGGGCAAGACTGGCTCGGCGACGAGCGGTATGATTTCTTCGCCCGAACTGCAGTCGGGGATCAAAAGCCGTTGACCGATCTTGATCTGGTCGTTGGGCATGCGGTTGGCTCGCTGCAGCTGTTCAATCGTGCAACCGTGTTTGCTGGCAATGCGACCAAGAATGTCGCCCGAAACGACGGTGTATTTCTTGGCCTGAGCGGCAGCGATCGCTTCTGGTGAAGCGTTTTTACTGTATTCTATGGGTTTGTCGCTCAAGCGATACTTACCGGCCTTAGGTGCTGTGCAGCCTTGACAGACGGGGAGGGCAAGCAGGCTTTTGTAGGCAGAAAGGTATTGGGGCGTGTTTGCCGGTGTACCAGCATCCTGAGGCTGAGGCACTGGTGGCTGAACAGCTTTTGGGGGTGTCTGGGGATTTGCCGCATTTTGGGCGTTACCGGATTCGGCAGGCGTTGGCGCTTTGATCACGGCTGGCGTATCCGTTAAAGCGCGACCCTCGGCCGAGGCATGGGTCTCTATGTGACGCTCGACTTGTTCTGGATCGATCTCCTCTTCGCTGCGAAAAAGCGAAAAAGCCAATACGAGAAATGCCAATCCGCCCAAAATCAGCGCTGACACGACGATCCATGAGTAGTTGTTGCGTTTTTTTGAAAAATAGCGTGATTCGCTTTTGCTTAACATCCTCTGTTCCCAAAATATGCCGCGCTCTGGGCTTTAGGCATTGCTGACGCACATCCGTTCCAACACGAACAGACAAATACGCTTCTATTCCTAGCGCAAGCACGACTTTTTGACAATGTTTTCAAAATTAATCCCATAAAAAACTAAAACGGTGTAAAAGCTTTCGCCGCTTTTGGTCCGTCAGGTGCGGACTCAATGACAAGGATGGCACCTCAACGTGCTTCAAGAACAAAGGACATTTCATGGAAAACCTCTTCATCGGCATCGCCGGGATGATCGGTGCTGGCAAATCGACGCTTTGTACCAGTTTGGCGAAACATCTCAATATCCACCCATACTATGAACCTGTCGAGAATAACGAATACCTCGCCGATTTTTATCGTGATACAGCTAAGTATTCTTTTCAAATGCAGGTCTATTTGTTGACGAGACGTTTTCAACAACATCAGGAGATCATCTGGCGTGGTGAGTCGGCCGTTCAGGATCGAACGATCTATGAGGATTCCGTCTTTGCTGCCATGCTCGCAAAATCCGGTCTTATGGAAGAACGTGATTATCGCACATATAAAACTCTGTTCCAGTACATGAGCAACTTTATGTGTAAGCCAAATGTTATTGTTTATCTTGATGTGACGCCAGAACGCTCGTTGGAACGCATAAAAATGCGTAATCGCGATGTGGAATGCAATGTATCGCTTGAATATCTCACAAATTTGTATAATGAATATCAAATCTTCATTAAAGATATTTCAAAAGTCATTCCGGTGATCAGCGTGGATTACGATCGCTTTGCGACGGCGGATGAAATGGCCGAAGTCATTAAACGTGAATACGCAGATCATTCTTTTATGCGTACCGTAAAGTTAGATTAACTGACACGCTTGTGCCACATATTTTCAAAACAGCTCAAACTGTTTAACTGTAATGGTTTGAGTCTGTTTTGATGTGAAACTCCTATGGAAACAAGTCCAATTTATTTTATGAATGGCTAGTTTCGTTTTTGGCTGATATTATTAGGTATAAAAAAACGAAGCAAATAGAGATGGCATCGCAATCAAGACTTGAGTAGGCATAGCATTTCTAGCTGTATCAAGGTAGGAGAACTTGGTCATAACGGCCTGTCCATGAGCGACATAGACATCAGACCGTACATTCAAGTTCTCCTGTATTGCGACGATATACGAATGTCCGTCTATCTTCTTCGTTTCTTTTTGCTTTTGCTATCTCTGCTCTTAATGCTTTTTTTGCTGTGACCTTCCTCTTCTTCATCGTCGAGCATCATGTCAACTTCTTCCAATTTGCTCAGAGATTTATAGTCGTAGGTATTCCCGTACTTAACATCACCAGTGACCATTCCGCGAATTAGCCAACGAGCGCGCATTTCAGAAGATCCGTGACCAAAATTTTCGCGCCTATTTTCACCAAGTGCATCATCACCAACGGCCATGGCCGTCGTCAGCGCACTCATGATATCGTCTTCTGTCAGAGCGTCAGTTTTTTCATCGTACCAGCTTGCCCACACGCCAGCATAAAAATCGGCCTGTAACTCGGTCTGAACTGAAACCAGATTTGCTTTGTTCTCATTTCCTCGTTCTCGAAGTCTTTGTTCCCTGCGATCGTACTTATCAGCATCACCGATCAGATTTTGAATGTGATGGCCAAATTCATGCGCAATGACATAGGAAATCGCAAACTTACCACTCGATTCCGTTTCGATGGATTCGCTCATATTCGCAAAAAAGTTCAGGTCAAGGTAAACCGACTCATCTGCGCCACAATAAAACGGACCGTCTTCGGAACTGGCACTTCCACATGCAGTATCGACTTCATCGGAAAAGATCTTGACTTTGGGTTTGCGATAAATTTTTCTATATTCTTTAAACAGCTCATCCCACACCGAATTGATATCACCCGCTGTGGTGGAAATGAAAGCGCGAAGCTCATCCTCGCTTTTGAAGACGCCATCGCCATATTTCCCGTGTTGACGACTGGATTTTGAAGTACGACTTTTGTCTTTAATCTCCCAGGTATCCCAGACGTCGTCATCCTCGTCGTAGTCCTCATCCAGATCGTACCAATCAGTCTCTTGCTCTTCATAGAATTCGCAAACGCCATTATCATCACAGATATACCCATAGTCGCTATCCTCATCATCAAAAAGGATCCCGATGAATAGGAAGCCAATGAAAACGAAGATAATAATGACGAGAAGCGAGCCAATTGTTGAGCCACGCCGAGTCCAAGAAGGATAATGATACATGAACCTACTCCGTATAGGAAAAAAAGAGAGACGGCGCATGCCAGGGCCGTCGAGTGCTTCGCACACAGCTCAATAATACACCAAATCGTTTTGAAATACCGCGATTTTCGTCTTAAAAAAGGAAAAAATGGCTTTCTTATAACAACAAGTAATCGGTCATAAAGCACGACTGCTATGAATTCACTCACGCTAAGACCAATACCCGCGAGATATTTCAAATATTATGGTGTGTGACAGGCTAGGAATCTATTGTCCAAATCATTTTGCTCGCAGGTACGTTTTGTTATGATAATTCACTGCTCAAAAACACCCAAGACGGTTTGAGAGAACTTGGGTGCTTTAAATGAAGATTATGAATAAAATTATATATTAATAATTAACCTGTTCATCGTCTTTAGAATAGAAATATTCATTGGGGTTGATGAAGTCATCAATATCGACATTTCCCCATGCTGATGAGAAGTTGCTGCTTAAATCATTGCTTGTCACGAAATGATCCGTGTTGTTTTCGATACAATCTGCAACACAGTTGTTCAGGTCGCTAGGATTCCACTCATGACAAAAAGAATCGCAATATTCTGGTGTATCAGGATCGCTATAATCAATGAAAATATCGCGGCCAACGATCGTCTTCAGGGCTGTTTTTGCGAGGAAGTTGCTGATTGCGTCATCGTCCCAACCATAGTCTGGATAAATCCACCAATTGATGTCTGAATCCTCATGATTAGTTATTATGGTACAATATGCACTCGGTTCAAATTGAGTAGAAATTGGTGTATCAAAAATCTTGGTTAGGTCGACCGAAATCGCTGGTGTGATCTGATCAATGGTGAACGATTTGCTGCCGCCGTCACTGTTGGCGATGTTCAGAGCTATTTTCATCACATCGCTAATGACACCGCTGGTGAGGAAACTCCATCCAAGGAATGAATCTTGTGGTGATATTACTGACACGGAAGTAACTTCTTTGATAAGTCTGGCAAATTCGACAAATGATTCGCGTCCATCCTTGGATTTGGACGCGTCTGAGAGTTTGAGAATAGAATTGAGTGCATTTTTTTGGTTGATATATTCTGAGCACATCGTTTTGCAGCTATTCACAGTTTCATTGGCCAGTTCTTCTTTTTCGCCCCAGTAATAGCAATCCATATCCATATCAGGGGAGTGTACGAGGTCGTATAGCGTGATGTCGAGTGCATAAGCCGAGGCGAGTTGAGAGGCGGAGACGATAAGGTTCATGAGGGCTGCTGCGGCATATAGGTCAGCTGCGCTAAAACCAATTTCATTTAACGAGCAACCGGCTTTCTCGATCTTAAGAACTTTTGTGTTGTCCATCGCTTTGGCTGTCGCTTCAAAGCTTTCTGCCAGCGAAAGAAACGTGTCTTTCATGTCGAGAACGGCACTGGCAATGTCTGATAGTTTGAGTGTTTTTTTGATGCTATCCTCAAAAAGCATGTCTTCCGTATTCACTTTGTGAGGAAGTTTCTCAAAAACAGATCCAAAGTCTTTGTCATCATTGACCATTTGTGCGAACAAACCGTTTGACGACCATAAGACATTGTCAAAATTGACAGAAGCACTGTTAAATCCAAGATCCAACATGAGTGCCTGAATCTTTTCGTGATGAAGAAGATTCATGAGACCGAGGACTGATCTCTGGAAAGAGACATTAACATCTGACTTATTCAGTTTCCATGCGGCATCGAGAGATTGACTGGCTTTGGAGAAGTTGCATGCAATGAGGTTGTTATTGAGATCTTTAAGGGCGTCCTCAAGGCTTTTGGCACATGCGGCTTTTTCGTCATCACTGCAATTGGTGCCCGTTGTGCAGTCACATTTTTTCTCATCGTCACTAGACGACTTACAAGCCGCTTTTTCGTCGTCGCTGCAATTGGCGCCCGTCGCGCAGTCACATTTCTTTTCATTGTGACTCTCTTTTTCAGCATCAGCGGCGCTTTGATCGCCACCAGACGACTTACAAGCCGCTTTTTCGTCGTCGCTGCAATTGGCGCCCGTCGCACAGTCACAGGCATTCTTATCGTCGTTGCTGTCGTTATCATCGCAGCCAACGAACGAAATGCATAAAGAAGAAGCAAGAATAATTGGGAAAAGTCGGTTTAGTTTCATAATTAACTCCTTATAAAGAAAAATCACGTCATGCTTGACGTGAAAAAAATGATTATGAAGCAAGTTTCACGCCATACTAATGCTAGGTTAGAGCAAAGTTTGGGGATCCCATTTTAACCACGCCGAATTAAGACGATAACTGACGTCATATCGAAGCGAAAAATCGGCTTCGGATAAATCGAAAATCCCAGGCGTAAACGCTTGATTTATCGCAGTAATTTCGTTCTCAAAATGGTAGACCCAGTGATCATCGAGGTATTCGATAAAAGTAGAATTTGGCGTTCGCTCAGGTAATGTTGAAAGTAACGTTTTTAAATTTAATACGACATGGGGATCAAAAAAGTCCTGTAAATTGAAGACATCCTCATCAGATTTCATGATGTGTGCAGCCGATGTGAGGTCTGAGAGGATTCCATAATGTATGTTTTCCCAGTGAAATAAGGACTTTCGAATCGGACAGCCGTTTTCGCCCCATTCGACAAAAGAACCGGTATTTTCAGACAGTTCTTTGATCATCTGTATTTCATGAACGGCAGTGTTCAGGATTTCGATGGAACGACTAAGATCACGAATGACGGTGTCAACGTCTAACCCATGATCAGAGATGAGCAGATTGTCGTTCAAGGTTTGCGCGATCCAGGCATTGTCCTGCGTTTGAAAGGCCTTGACTGAGGCTTGGACTGGAAAATCGAACTTGTATTTATCGACGATCCTAATGGCCGAAGCTATGAAGTATGACGCAAAAGATAATGCTGCAAAATCAGCCTTATGAAATGCAATATTCTCGTAGCCAAATGCGCTCGTATGCCAGGGGTCCTCTGAATCCATGGATGAAGTGATTTCTGAAAAATGCCCTGCGGCACTTTCTAGAATGTCGACGTTCATAGATAATGCTTCGACAACATCCGTCCATAACAGCTTTGGATCGACGTTTTCGACATCGAACAAGCCGGTCTTGTTTGACTCAGCAATTTGGGAAAGCTCAAACGAGCTGCATTTTTGATCCGTGTTCGTTTTGGAATCCGCATCTTCAGTGCAGAGTGAGTGCAGCGTGGTATTTGTACCCAAACGAAACAGCAGCGTTTGTATTTCAGGCGAATCGGCAAACCACATCAATTCGGAAAGCGCATAGCCGATGAGGATTTCATGGTGCGAAGGATAAAGTTCGTGCGCCTCCTGAAAATGAAAATACGCGCTTTCAAAATTACAGTTCTCGAGATCCGTCTGCCCCTTGCGAGCCTGCTCTCTAGCATCTAATTGATCACAGGCAGAGAGAAGAATAACACTGATGAACTGCGCATACAGAATTTTTTTTTGAA
>JAZUKH010000111.1:0-3241 GCA_045643185.1 Myxococcota bacterium
TTTGTGTCAGTCTTCTTTTTCGTCCCGTAATGCGCCCCCGTCGGCAGATAACTGCAAACAAATCTGTGATGATGCACCTTTTTTATTTAACAGAAACCCGGTTTGCGATATAAAACGCGCCCTTGGTGCGTCGAATAACACACCTACATGTGGTCGATTTTGCAGAATTCAGCCTGCATACTGGAGATATATAAATGATTTACGACAATGTCCTCGATGCAATGGGTCATACGCCCGTCATACGCCTCAATCGGCTAAAACGCCCGAATTCCGCTCAAGTCCTCGTCAAATACGAAGGCCTGAACGTGGGCGGTTCCATAAAGACCAGAACGGCACTGGCCATGATCAACGCCGCCGAAAAAGATGGCCGACTCAAACCGAACTCGATCATCGTTGAACCAACGAGCGGCAACCAGGGCATCGGTCTTGCGCTCATTGGCGCGGTTCGCGGCTACAAAACCGTCATCATCATGCCCGATTCGGTCAGCGAAGAACGCCGCAAACTCGTGAAACACTATGGCGCGGATGTCATTCTGATTCACGATGCCGGCAATATCGGCGATGCCATCGCCAAGTGCGCCGAAACCGCTCAGCGCATGGCTCGCGAAGATCCGCGTGTCTTCGTCCCCGAACAGTTTTCCAACCCGAACAACCCGCTCGTTCACAAGTATTACACGGCACTCGAGATCCTCGAACAGGTCGCGGGGCCGATTCACGGCTTCTGTTCCGGCATTGGCACGGGCGGCACGATCTCCGGCATCGGCGCCACGCTTAAAGCCGTCAATCCCGACATCGAGATCTGGGCTGTCGAACCCGAAAACGCCGCCATTCTGGCCGGCGGCACCGTTCGCACACACCTTCAAATGGGCATCGGCGACGGCCTGATCCCCGACAACCTAAACACCAAAATTTATAATGATATCTACGTCGTCAGCGACGAAGAAGCGATCCACACCTCCCAGCAGCTCGCTCGCCTCGAAGGCCTGATGTGCGGTATTTCCAGCGGAACCAATGTGGCCGCCGCACTGGCACTCGCCGAAAAGCTCGGCCCCGGCAAAACCGTTGTCACGCTTCTGCCCGACACCGCCGAACGCTATTTCAGCACCCCACTCTTCGACGAAGATTTCTAATTGACGCCTGAGGCACGTTTACATCCTCATTCACAAAAGCCCCGCACTCGGGGCTTTTGCTGTTTTTGAACTTCCTCAAAATCTATCTTAGGGAGGGGGAAGTCTCCCCCTACGCGGCTATTTTTCCACGTTACCGCGTAGCACGCTACGCGGAATCATGGAAAAATACGCCGCTACCCCTTCGCCTGGCAGGGCCCTCAACCAAGTCGATACCAACGACATCACAAAAGCTGCATGACGTAAAAAATCGCACCGAGTGTGCCAGCCCCCATGACGGCCAACATTAAATACATCAACCTTCGTTTCACGCGGTCAGTCTTGGTTTCTTTGACTTCAAATTCGCCATTTTCACCAAACGTAAACTGAGGTTTGACACGCGTACGAGCCACGGCGATCACGAACGAGACGACGCCCGTCAAAATGATGAACAAAAAAAGCGGATTCGCGACTTTTCGATGACTAGCCTTGGCCGATTCACGCGCCGCCTTGTCATCGACCTCGCTTCGCGCGACCACAACCGGTTCCACGCGTTCAATCCCATTCGCGATACGGGCCAGGGCATAGTCTCGAGCCAAAGCGAGCTCCTCGTCTGCGAGATTCGGACGCGTCATGACCATCTCAACGAGATTTTGGGCATTTTCCTTGTCATCCTGACTGGCAAACTCGGCTTCAGCATAGGATTTCAGCGCAAACTCAGTCTGTTCACGCAAAGACATGGGCTTTGGCGTTGCGATCAATGCGACCTGATGCGCCATATCGCCGCAGCTCCAGGCAGAAAGACAGCCTGTCATCAAAACGATTTTAGGAGACGCCCCCCAAACGGCCGGCGCATTCACGAACACGGTCGTGGCGGAATCCGTATCGGCTTCCGTTCGTCCTATCCAGCATCCACGCTCGTAGAAATTGAACGTCACGCGGTTGTCGCCAACCATCGTGCGAACGTGCGCAGCGATGACGCCATCCGGTGAAATCACGGGCTGACTGATTTCGATGCGCAGCGGCAACTCATTCGGTGTAAACGTGCCATATACCTTCTCAGCGCCATACGAAAAAACAAGATCGGACGAGGTCTCAACCTTTAGACCGATGCGCGACAAGCCAAGGGACGAAACGGGGCTTTCGGGCGCAACGCCCACTCGCCCAAACACGACCTGGCTCACGATGCCACGCGGCGGCTCAGCAGCGGGCTCACTTCGCTCATCCGTATCAGAAGCGTTGTCATCGTGCCCACGAATCACGATCGGCTCGTCATCATAGACCTTGTTGACGTCAAAAATGACGCTGCTGTTTTCCCCCAGTAAAAAGGTGCCGGGCTCGACCCAGTTAAGACGAGTCTGCGGGGGAATACGAACTGGCGCAACGCCGTCTTTGAAAGCAACATCGAGCTGCTTAGCCGTGTCTCCCTCAGGATCGATCAGCGAAAACGTCGCTCCGATCGGAAGGCGCGACAACGTTCCTCGGGCTACTTCAACGATGCTAAAACCTCGTCTGTCCAACGCCTGACGCTGTTGATGAACGACGTCATTTTTTGCGTCTAGAAATGTCGCTTCGACCGACCACCCGCTAAAGTCATAGTGCATATCCTTTTCGTAGGCCCACACTGCGAACAGGTTGGGAACATCGCGTTCCACAGCGCTCGTCGTCGCCACATGCATGCGAAGGTCGACGCTCGTATCCGAAAACGCAATGTACGTCCAAATGACGATGAACAGAGCCAAGAAATAAAGAATGATGGCCGGTTTGACGAGTTTCTGCATATAGAACGAATTCCTGCTACAAAGTCTGCGACGGAATCTCACCGTCAAAATAAGCCCAGTCAGGACACACCATTAGGACAGCACGATCACAAAGCGATCTCGCGCGGTGACACGAACGATTGCTTAACCCAACCATTACCTGCCAAGCGCCAGTAAAGCTCTGAAATGCGTCACCATAGCCTCAAAACCGAAAACGAAATGCTTACGGAAAACGAAGCATCATTGATATATCATTATTATACCCAAATTGACGCACGAGTGTCTTTAACCATTTCCAAGTTACAGCTGTAACAAAAATAACGTTACGACTCAGGCGAGGATAGGCAAAATACATAAATCTCAGCCGTAGCGAAG
>JAZUKH010000112.1:0-7906 GCA_045643185.1 Myxococcota bacterium
GCCGGTGCGCGGCTTCCAGCCGCCGATTTTCCATACGTTTTGCGCCTTCAATTGTTTATGACACGCGCTTCTAACGCTTCGCGTTCATGCGCGAGCTAAATTTAAGGGTTAATCGTCGAGCTGGTCGAGGAGACTTCCAAAGGCCGCAGCGAGTTCGTCGTTGTCGAGTTCGGGTTCGTCGGGGGTGTCGTCAGACGATTCGAGGAACGAGACGAAGTCGAGTAATTCCTGGTCTTGTGCCGCGCGCGGGTCATTTTGGAGCGCTTCACTGAGTGTCGGCAGGCGATAAGCCTGTGACTCAATGATGGCGGCAGAAAGCTGGTTGGCAAAGTCCGTCATCATGGCGGAAAGGCCATCGAATGATTCAGCAACTTCGACGGTAAACTGTTTGAGAGACTGGGTCGCAGCGTTTTCGAAGTTGGCATCGCCGGTCTGTTTGGCCACGGCGGCATTAAATAATGCCTGTTCCACGACCTGTGGCAGGGCTTCAAGCGTATTTTCGAGTGTCGTGATGACTTGAGGCGTTTCGTGGACGCTTTCAACGTCGTTTTGGGCGTTGTTGGCCGTGTTTTCAGGCATTTCAACGTCGTTTTGGGCGTTGTTGGCCGTATTTTCCGGCATTTCAACGTCGTTTTTGACGTCGTCTGTGATGCTTTCGACCTGGTCGGGGTTCGGCGTTTGGGTCTGCGCGGACGATGGGGCGGTTTTGGGCGCGTCGGTCGCATTTTCGGCTAGTTTGGCCGGTGCCGTTTTGAAGTTGATCGCCATGCGGTCGGGCAGACGGCTCAAGTCGATCTTATAAGTATCGTTCGGAGAACGGGATGGCTTGTAGTGACGAATGTCTTCGCAGATCTCGCGCAGTCGTTCGGCCGTGATGTGGTTTGGCAACGGCATTTTGGCGGGCTGTTTGCCATTCGTCTGGTCGATCGCCGAGATCAAGCCGCTTTTTTTGACGGCATCCGCGAACGACTGGTAGTTGCCCTGCATGGGCAACGTGGCTTTTTGCGCCAACGACAGTTGAATGCGGTCTTTGGATTCGTCGATCTTTTGCGCGATGTTTTCGGCGATCGCACTGAGTGCTTCCGGCGTTTGAAACGGCGCCAGGTCGCTCAAAAACGGCGGCAACTCGGCTTTGTCGGCGCTCTGGATAAGGGAAACGAGCGAGGACTTCAGCGTATCGGCAATGGCATTGAGTGCCAGGCCATAAATTTTGACGAATGCCTGCTGTGGATTGGTTTCCTGACCCGTTGCGATGCGAGTCATGATGGCGTCGAGGTCTGAAGACTCAACGTTGATGGGCAAAATGCGCTTCGAATCGGCGCTCGTCTGGGCGGTGCGCTTGTCCGGACGTTTTAACGAGCGACGTTTTTTAATGGACTTTTGTGACGGAGCGGCTTGATTTTGCACGACGGCCTCCCTAGGTTAAATCTAAGGCATACAGTTTACTCTGATGTTGATTTCGACAAAATAGTTTTTTTCAGAACCGACAGCTATATCTCAGCCAAGGATCATAAAGCCAAAGAACATAATCTTTTTTAGTTTTTGAATATTTGGTTTTAAGCAGGCCTGGGCCTGCGGCGCGCAGGGGGCCGGAAGAGACGCGCGGTCCGCACGTCTCTACCGGCCCCCTTGCATCCCCCGGCGCTTTTTTTGTCGGCCGTGTGGAACTCGCTTCGCTCAAACAAGCCACACGGCCGTACCAACTTCAGGAACAGCTAAGGTTGATCATCGTAAACTAATTTTGGAGTCAGCGGCGACGACGTGTCACGTTACGTCGCTACTCTTTGGCTTCGAACAAATCGCGTCCGCTCGCCTAATCTCAGCCTGCTTGCCTTCGGCTTCGCTACGGCTGAGAGTTTGAATTTCTGACCAGACAATCAACAACCGGCTGACCAGTCACAACCGACACGGTCGTTGTGATGGTAAATATTGCGCGGTGTAGGTAGATGTGGTAATTTTGTGCGCCTCGCGCGAGGCGCACGAACGGAAAATCGGTGTGGTCATCGCGTCGTCGTTATGAACTTTCATGGGAGGATTGACATGTCGGCAAGCACGAATGTTTCTTCGTTGGTCGTTGTTGGATCGATCGCATTGGATACGGTTTCGACCCCGGATGCTCAGGACCGAAAAGGGCTTGGTGGGTCAGCGACGTATTTTTCGGCAGCAGCCGGTCTCCTTTGCAATCCGCAGGTCATCGCGGTGCTTGGCGAAGATTTTGACCGTAGCCAGTTGGATTTTCTGACTGCACGTGGTGTTGATCTTACGAACGTTTATACGCGTCAGGGCAAGACGTTCCAGTGGCAGGGCACCTACGGCAAGGATCTTGGCGAAGCCACGACGCTTCGTACCGATCTTAACGTTTTTGCCGATTTCAAACCGCAGCTCACCGAGACGCAGAAGGATTGCGATTTTCTTTTTTTAGCGAACATCATTCCGTCGCTTCAGCTTGAAGTTGTGGAGCAGTCGCGCGCCAAATTTGTGGCAGCCGACACGATGAATCTGTGGATCAACACCGAGAATGAAACGCTTCGCAAGGTGCTTCGCAAGATCGACCTTTTGGTGTTGAATGAAGCGGAAGCGAGCCTGTTGAGCGGCAAGAAAGACATTATTTCTTCGGCGCGCGAGATCCAGGCGATGGGCCCCCAGACGGTTGTGATCAAACGCGGCGTTTATGGCGCGTTCATGCTTCATAAGGAACACGTCTTTTCGTGTCCTGCGTTCCCGACGACGAACGTGGTCGATCCGACGGGTTGCGGTGACACGTTTGCGGGTGGTTTGATGGGCACGTTGGCGCGTCACGGTCGCGTGAATGACGCGGTTTTGCGTGAAGGCATCGTCGTTGGCACGGCCCTGGCCAGCCACACGATCGAAGACTACAGCCTCGGTGGCCTCAAACGTGCGACGATCGATTCGCTTCGTGAACGCTTCGCAGCGGTCGAAGCCATGACTCGCTTCAACACGTTCGATATGTAACATTCTCTCTGTTTTATAACGCGGTCGATCTGGCCGCGTTTTTTTTTGCAGTGCGTCGGTGGGCCCCGCCAGGCGAAGGGGTAGCGGCGTATTGGCGAATGCCAATAGCCGCGTAGGGGGAGACTTCCCCCTCAAAAAAATACAAATATATCAATAAAATATGCGCGATTTATAAGGGTTTGTGATATTTTTTAGTTCCCTTTGACGATGGTCATGGGGACAATCACCCAAAAAAATCGAATTGACATGGCATCTTAGGAGGATTTTCATGGCAGTACAGGAACAACGACTGGGCGAGTTGCTTTTGCGCAGTCAGATCGTCACTGGAGCGCAGCTTGAACAGGCGCGTGAGGAACAGCGTAAAAATGGTGGCCGTCTTTCGGGGCAACTGACGAAGCTTGGATTTGTCCGTGAACAGGATATGACGACGTTTTTGAGTCGTCAGTTTGGTGTGCCGTCGGTTCGCCTTGAAGAACTTGGCGATATTCCTGAGGATGTGCTCAAGTGCATTCCGCGCGACATGGCGTTGAAGCACACGTGTTTCCCGATCAACCGCAGCGGTATGCAGTTGATCGTGGCGATGAGCGATCCAACCGATATGTTTGCGCTGGATGACCTGAAATTCTTGACGGGTTTCAATATTGAAGTCGTCGTGGCCGGCGAACAGGCGATCCTGGCGGCCATCGAAAAATACTATGGCGCGGCGAAAACGGCGCAGAAAGCCGACGCGAATGCCGTTACGGAAGAATTGGTAGGTGGTCTGGACGATTTTAACCTCGATGAGATCGAATTTGGCGAGGAAGAGGAAGAAGTTAATTCGCTCGACCTGCAGAATATGGCGGAAGAAGCGCCTGTCGTTCGACTTGTTAACGCGATCCTGGTCGACGCCATCAAGAAAAAAGCGTCCGATATTCACATTGAACCGTATGAAAAATCGATGCGTATCCGTTTCCGCATCGACGGCGTGCTTCGTGAAGTCATGCGTCCGCCGCTCAAGCTGCGCAACGCGATCACGAGCCGTCTGAAGATCATGTCGAGCCTCGACATCGCCGAACGTCGTCTGCCTCAGGACGGTCGTATCAAGCTCAAACTTGGTGGCGGTCGCGAAATGGACTTCCGTGTTTCCGTTCTGCCGTGCCTCTTTGGCGAAAAAGTCGTTATGCGTCTGCTCGATAAATCAAACTTGCAGCTCGATATGACCAAGCTCGGTTTTGAACCGAGAGCGCTGAAAGACTTCAAAGACTCGATCCACCGCCCGTACGGCATGGTGCTGGTTACGGGGCCGACGGGGTCCGGTAAAACGACGACGCTGTATTCGGCGTTGAGCGAACTCAACACGATCACCGAAAATATCTCGACGGCAGAAGACCCTGTCGAATTCAACCTCATGGGTATCAACCAGGTCCAGATGCACGATGCGATCGGCCTGAACTTTGCGGCGGCCCTTCGTTCCTTCCTTCGTCAGGACCCTGACATCATCATGGTCGGTGAGATCCGAGACTTCGAAACGGCAGAAATCGCGGTCAAATCCGCTCTGACGGGCCACATGGTCCTCAGTACGCTGCACACGAATGACGCCCCGTCGACGATCAGCCGTCTTTTGAACATGGGCATCGAACCCTTCCTTGTCACGAGTTCGGTCAACCTTATCCTTGCTCAGCGACTCGCCCGTAAACTCTGCCCGTTCTGCAAAAAAGAAGCGAAAATGGATCCGCAGGTCCTTCGCGATGCTCAGGTGCCCGAAGATAAAATCCCCGGTGCGACGATCTATGAGCCCGGCCCCGGCTGCGACAAGTGCACCAACGGCTTCAAAGGCCGTATCGCTCTTTACGAAGTCATGGTCTTTGGCGATGAACTCCGTAACGACGTTTTGCAGGGCTATTCGACCGCAGAATTAAAGGCCGATGCCATCCGTCTCGGCATGCAGTCGCTGCGTATGGCCGGTATCAATAAAGTTCTGGAAGGCACGACCAGCCTCGCTGAGGTCTGTCGTGTCACCGCGCCAGATTAATGGCTGTTTTTTTAGGGCGCGGGCTATTCGCGTTGCGAATACGCCCGTCGCGCCGACCTATTCGGCGCCGTTGGCGCGAATACGGTCGGCGTTTCTTTTTTGACCAACGGAATGCATAACGACATGGATATTACGCTGCGACGAATTCGTATTGATGATCTTGAAGCGGTTCAACGCCTTTGTTACGAACAGGTTTCGACCTGCGGCGACGATATGAACAAGCTCCGTATTTCTGAACGACAATACGCCTGGGAAATGAAACGTTTGCGACAGGATTGGCTCGTTCAACAGCGTTACGTCGCGTATGTTGCCGTCAAAAAACAGGGCGATGAAGAGATCTACGTGGGTTATGGCGCCGCATTGATCATGTCCCAGGCACATTTCTTCGAGATCGAGACGTTTGCGTCGATCTGTGAGCTCTGGGTCGACCCGGCTTATCGCGGTCAACAGATCGGACGACACCTCGTCGAGGCGATCCTCAATGGCTTGAAAAACCTCGGTATCTTGTGGATCACCGTTCATTTGAGCGGTCACGAACGCCAAAATGCCGGTTTCTTCGAAAAACTTGGCTTTGATCAGGGCGCAGTCGAAATGCGTCGTCAGATCGATTTTGATTGATGAAAACACGCGCGTGCGCGCTTGAAATCTGCCTATATATGGCATAAACTGCCAGACCTAGTTGTTTGAAAAGGGCTGCAGTGCTGTACTGCACATCGTTTCTCTATCTCAATGAGGTAAAAAAACCACAATGACTGATTATTCTGCTGAATTTCTGAACCATCTTTCGCCGTGGAGCGAGTCGATCATTGACGTTCTTGGCGTACACCTTCATCGCTATCTGATGCCGCTTTTGATGGATCACAAAATCAGCCATCTTGGGGTTATGATCGGTTTTGAAGCGAGCCACATGCCAAGCATGACGATGCGTGTTTCCGCATACGGCTCTGATGTCGATAAGATCGGCGTTTTGTACGAAGACCTCGTGATGGAAGCTCGCAAGCACACCGACATTGCGACGCCGATCCAGTTGGAAGACGACGGCAAAATGCTGACGTTCTACCCCGTTCTATCGATCTCCGAGCCTGGTCGCGAACACATTCACGCGTTTGTGTTCAGCGAGAATGCCAAGATCTTTGACGTCGATATTTTTACAGTGGCACTCCGCACGCGCATTAACGAAGCGATCCGTTCGTTCCGTCACAACTCGCTTCGCATCATGTTCGATGAGAGCGAAGGCCTGACGCCTAAAGAATTTTTGGATCGCGTGCTTGACCTCGTGCCGGTTTGGTGCGGTGCTGACCATTCGGCGTGCTTGATCTTGTCCAGTTCACTCGAATCGATGGTCATGAGTGGCGTGGGTCCGGCACATTTCCAGATCGTGAATGAAAAGATCTACTGCACCCCGCGCGATGGCTCAGGCTCTTTCGACAACCTGTCTTCGCTCGAATTCGTTGTGAATCGTCTTGAATCGTCCGGTTTGATCGGTCACGCTTTTGATGAAGTTCGTCGTACCAAGAGTGTCGGTCTCAACATCTTTATTGGGGATTCCGAAACCGGTGACTGGTTCTCGATGGGCGAAATTCAGAAGAGCGCACATCGTATTGCCACGCATGCACACCGTCCCGATGAGAAACTCACGGTTCTGCTGCCGTTGCTCTGCGCAAATGAAGTCGGTGAATCCGAATTGCTCGGTTTCCTTTCGATCAACTTCTTCGAAATGATGCCGCTTGCTTCGTTGACGAGCCGCGTTCTTGAAACGCTCGCAACACGTCTCGGCACTTGGTTGCGCCGTTCATCCTTCTTTAGCCTTTCCGCGCAGCAGCTCTGGCTGCTCGAATGCGTTCGTGAAGAACAACTCGCTGCCGAACGCCTCTGTGGCAAGGTCAATGCGGATATGCCCGTCAACGACGTGCTCAATCACTTCATCTCGAAAGTGAATCGCCTTATTGCCGATTCGACACACATTCCTTGCTTCGGTATCGGTTATCGTACCACCAACGACGATGGTGAAGAGATCCTGCGTTTCCCCGAACTACAAGGCTTCTCGCGCTTCTCGAACATCGATCTGCCGATCTACGCGAATGAATTCCAGGATTCTTCGCTTTCCGCTCTGGCCGTGCGCCTCAATCGCGCGATCACTTTGACCGGCGGCGATAACAAAAACCAGAATAAGACATTCAACAACGAGATCTACGTCAACGAACGACTCGGTATTCTGTGCGATGCCCGTATGGAGCCCAATCTCAATGAGGATTGGCACCGCTTGAGCGACTATTACAAAATGGGTCGCGAAGGCACCAGCTACGCCGCGATCTGCTACCCGATCCGTATGAAAGACGAAGTCGTCGGTGTCATTGCCGTCGAAGTCGATCGCGATACAAACTGGGTTTGGTGGACCGGTTTTGGTTCCTACCTCTTCTATCGTCTGCTCGCCAACGAACTCGCCGCGGACTTCAGCCTCATCGGCCTTGACGTAGACGCTTAGTTTGGTTCCCCCACAAGGTCGCTCACCCTCACTTGACTTAATTATTGTTCAAACTCAGTTGAAGGTTACCTGCGCGCCAAAGGCGCGCAGGGGGTTCGCCAGGGCGCGAACCCCCTACAACCCCCGCGCCCTTTTTTTGTCGGCCGTGTGGAACTCGCTTCGCTCAAACAAGCCACACGGCCGTATCAACATCAGGAACAGTTAAGGTAGATCATCGTAAACTCAATTTTGGAGTCGGCGGTCGCGACGACGTACCACGTTACGTCGCTACACTTCGGTTTCGAACCAGTGGAGATGCGAGGCTCTCACGTCTCTGCTCGCCCAATCTCAGCCTGCTTGCCTTCGGCTTCGCTACGGCTGAGATTTGGAATTTTGACCAGACAATGCTTCGCTGAGTTGTAACTATTCCTGTGGAGCATTATCCCAATGACTTTCTT
>JAZUKH010000113.1:0-4350 GCA_045643185.1 Myxococcota bacterium
ACACATTTTGTTTGACATAACTAACAATTTTTGTTAGTTCTACCTAACAGAAAGGCACGAAAGCCAACGTGCCCATGACCGTGTTAGGAGAAAGAAGCATGACAAACGTATATTTGCTCGAAAACGGCAGCAAAGCGATGATCCGCGAGATCAATGCGACGGGCGCAGTCCGTCAGCGCTTACTGGACATGGGCATGATCCCGCAGTGCGAGATCATCAAAGAACGCACTGCCATGGGCGGCGACCCGGTTTGGGTCAAAATCGGCTCCGTTCAACTCGCTCTGCGAAAAAACGAAGCCGAAGCGATCCTCGTCGAGTCTTGATCGGCCTCGCGAAATAAAGGCCATGAACGCAAAGCGTTCGAAGCGCGAGGGCAGATCGGCTGAACACGAATACTTTTCTTTCCTTTTCGCCGTATCGTTCGTAGATTATCAAACGGCTTGTATGTTATACACCCACACGGAATGTTCTTAATTCTGAGAGCATTTTGCTGATTTTTAACAACAATTTTAACCTCGATAAGGAAATCTAAACTATGTCTGTTCGCAATTTTTCAAAAGTGTGCCTCGTTATGCTTGCCAGCGCGGGAGTTTTGTTTGGTAGTGCCGTGAATGCGTTTGCAGGAGATACCAATGAAGCCCCCGACAAAGACACATTTGAATTGGATCCGCTACTGACGCTCGACAATCTTCACGATGGCAAACCGTGTTTTTCCAGTGAGTTGTATGCGGCGTTTGGCATTATGGACGGTTTCAGCATCGGTGCAGGCATCGGCTTTGGCACGGAAGAAGGCATGGCCGGAGGCAGCGTCGCTTTTAACATCAACACCTTGTACACGCCGGTCGATACGGATCACTTCGACATGGATATCATGCTCAACTTCGACTATGACCTGTCCGAAGGCTACTATCTGACACCGAGCTTCGAATTCAACTTTGATTCGGATGACGATCAGTCGTTTATCGGCGGCTATGCCGTCGTTGGACTGCCGATCCACGGCGGCATCAACGAAGAAGAATTAGAGGACCAGATCTTGAGCGGTGAGCCCGATGAAGACAAGCTTGCCACTTCAGACGTTGACCTCTCGATCGACCTCGGCATGTATTTCACCGTGACAGACGATGTTCAGCTCTTCATTCAAGGTGGTTTTACGGTCGAAAACCTCGCCGAAAACTGCGGCGACCGCGAGATCGTGCCCAACCCGTTGTCGATCGGTGTCAATGCGGGCATTACCGACAACTTTGAATTGATCACAGAACTCGGTTTCTACGTTCCGGCCATCGATTCCGGCGACAAAACGGCGGCCTATCTCTCCGTTGGTGGCGTCTTCGGCATGTTCTACAAATAAACCAGTTAAACCAATACAGACAGCCTGACCAGGCTACTTCGTCTCTGGCAGGCACACCGACCGGTCTTAACAAATTATAATTTCCGATCCATTCGTCATTAGAATTATAATTTAGTTATAAACATTCACGGGGTTATTCTAAAAGCAGCGCGTATTGACGCGACGGCGATGCCGGAGCGGAGAAGCGCTGCGGTCTGCCGTATTGCGGAACGCAATAGGCAGGCCTTCATCCAGATCGATTTATATATAAAACGAACTGCTAATATAAAGAGAATGCCATGTCTGAGCACAAATTCACGATCGCACTTGCCGGAAATCCCAATTGCGGAAAAACGACATTATTTAATGCTTTAACGGGCTCCAATCAACACGTCGGCAATTATTCGGGCGTCACGGTCGAAAAAAAAGACGGCACGTTTGAATTACAAACGGCTGCTGGCTTGCGCCAGATCAATGTCATCGACCTGCCGGGCACATATTCATTAAATTATCACAGTCCAGAAGAACGCGTGGCGCAGGAAGAGATTTTGAGCGGCAACATCGATCTGCTGGTTGCCGTCGTCGATACCGGCGCACTTTCGCGCGGCCTGATCTTCGTCTCGCAATTGATGCAGCTCGGCCTGCCCATCATTTTGTGCCTCAACATGTTCGACGAAGCCGAAAAATCCGGCTTAGAGATCAACCTTCCCGCGATGAGAGGTTTGCTGGGCTTCCCGGTCATTCCGCTCGTGGCCTCCAAAGGGCGCGGCGTGGACGAATTGCGCCAGGCCATCGCGGAACCGCAAACGGGGCGAAAATCGGGTGCCAGACTGCGTTTGGGCGATACGACGACCGTGGCGCTCGACGAGATCATCGCGACCTTCCCCGAAGATCATCGCGACCACGCCGCCTGGGCGGCTACGCGGCTTTTGCTCGGCGACGCCAAATACACCGAAGCCTACGCCAAGCTCGAAGGCGGCAAAAACATCATTGCGACCGCAGAGCGCATCCGAAAACACATCGAAGCCGATGCCAAAATGGACATCCAGCTCTACCTGACCGAACAATACTACGGATTCGTGGACGGCATGCTCAAGGAAGTCGTGATCAACAAACAGCGTGCCGATGCCCGTGCGACCAGCGACCGCATCGACAAAGTCCTCGCCCATCCCTGGCTCGGCCTGCCGTTCTTTGGCATCATCGTGTTTTTGCTCTTCAAACTGACGTTTGCCATCGGCGATTACCCGATGCAGTGGATCGAAATGCTTTTTGAATGGCTCAAAGACCTCATCGTCACGCTCTGGCCGACAGGACACCTCGAAGCGATCCGCTCGCTGCTGGTCGACGGCATCATCGGCGGCGTCGGCGGCGTCATCGTCTTTTTGCCCAACATCCTCATTCTCTTCCTCGGCCTTTCATTCCTCGAAGACTGTGGCTATATGGCGCGCAGTGCGTTCTTAATGGACAAACTCATGCACATGGTCGGCCTGCACGGCCGCTCGTTCATTCCGCTCATCACGGGCTTCGGATGCACGGTCCCCGGCATCATGGCCGCGCGTACCATCGCCGGCGAAAAAGAACGGCTTACGACCATGTTCATTTTGCCGCTCATGAGCTGCGGCGCCCGCATCCCGATCTGGCTGCTGCTCGTGCCCTGCTTCTTCCCACAGGCTTGGAACGCCGAAGCCATGTTCTGCATCTATCTTTTCGGCATCCTCATCGCCCTCGTCGCAGCCAAATGCCTGCGCAAAACCGTCATGAAGGGCGAAGAAGAGCCTTTCGTCATGGAATTGCCGCCCTACCGCATGCCGACGCTTCACGCGACCGTCACGCACATGCTCGAACGCGCCTGGCTGTACCTCAAAAAAGCCGGCACCATCATTCTCGGCGTCTCCATCGTCCTCTGGGCGCTCGGTTATTTCCCCAAAATGGATCAAAATACGCGCGATGAAACACAAAATGCCATTGTGCAGCAGATCAATATTGAGTATGAATCCAAATTAGCCCCCTATCAGGATCTGCTCGCGCCGTCACAACTTCCGCAAGCCGCCCCAAACGACGCGGACGAAACGACGAACGAACGCCGTCAGCAACTCGATGTGCTTCTGGCCCAAAAGCAAACCGATCAAAAGAACCGCATGCGCGAAGCCGAGCTCGAGTATTCGGCCCTCGGTCACATCGGCAAATTCATCGAACCCGTCTTCCGTCCCATGGGCTTTGACTGGAAGATCGACACCGCCATTCTGGGCGCCTTTGCCGCCAAGGAAGTCTTCGTCTCACAAATGGGCATCATCTATTCGCTGGGCGAAGACATTGACACGCACGATCCGTCCAACCAAGGCGCAGCCTCGTTGCGCGCCACGATTCGAAATACGCACTCGTTCCCAACCGGACTCGCCCTCATCATCTGGCTGCTCATTTCAACCCCCTGCATGGCAACCTTCGCCGTCATGAAACGTGAGACCAACTCGTGGAAATACGCCTTCGCGCAATTCTTCGGCCTCACGCTCTTTGCCTATCTGCTGGCGACCCTCGTCTATCAGATCGGCTCCCTCTTCGTCTGACCCGCTCACCGCAACCGTTTTCACACGCATACGCTCAGGAGGCCTGAATGCTCGAACAAATCGTAGAACTCCTTCTGCTCATCTTCGTCGTCGGCGGTGCGCTGTTTTTTGTCATCCGCAAGGAAGTTCGAAAATTCAAAAAGCTCTCGGATCCTACCAACAGCAGTGGTTGCGGCGAGTCATGCGAAAACTGCCCCTTCGCCAAGACCGGCGGCTGTCCAGGTCAAACGCATCCAAGTCAGCCAACGACGCCAGATTCCGCGTCGCTCGGTCCTCAAAAAGTCAAAATAGATGCGTTAAATACCAAACGTTAGCCTCGTGTGGGGGAAGTCGGAAAATTGTCAATCCAAATGCATATTTGAGTAAACCATTTCCGGTGTCTTCCAACCAAGCACTTTTCGAGGTCTCCGGTTAATCTCTTCACAGACCTGTCTGATGTACCTGTCAGAGACCTTGGTA
>JAZUKH010000114.1:0-5291 GCA_045643185.1 Myxococcota bacterium
CTTGGCCTCCGACTTCTCCTAAAAAAAGCATTCGATTTTACATTTTTCCTTTTCGAAAAGAGCGAACAGATTCCATGAAAAAGTGGATTATCTTATGTTTTGTCGCATTTTGTGTCGCAACGGGGTGCAGCGATTCAGACGCTGATCCTGAAACGACGCCAGTCAATCCACAGACCACGTCAGACGACAAGCAGCAATCCCAGACTGCATTATGCACGGCGAACGCGGTGCGATGTTCAGAAACTGGCGTGCCCCAAAAGTGTGTCGACGGCACGCAATGGGTCGATCAGACTGCGTGCCAGGCCAAAACGAGTTGTCAAAACGGCGTTTGTGAGCCTGAAACGGCGCCTGCAGACAAGGTGTGCGATGAAAACGCGACGCAATGTTCACAGGCTGGTGTGCCGCAAAAATGTATTCATAATACCTGGATCGACCAGGCTGCCTGCACGAATGGCAATATCTGCAAGGACGGCGATTGTGAGGCTGAGGCTGCGCCCACGCCGAGCGTCACCCAGCTCTCGTGCAAGGGCGTGGCGGATGGTAATTCCTTGTGCCAGACGATGAATGGCGAGGAATGGGCGTTCGGTTGCTATGACAAAAAGGTCATGACGGACCTGGATTATTTCGGCAATTGCACGCAGCGCGGCATGATCTGTTATCAAAAAGAATTAAATGATGGACCTATAGCCTATTGTGGGTGCAACGATGATACGCATTGTGCGGATCAGGAGATCAAAACTTGCAATAAGACTACACATCTTTGTGAAACAGCATAAAACGGAGGATCTTATGAAAAAAACTTCACTCTTCGCATTGGCTTTGGCGTTGATCCTGGCGGGTTGCTCGGATAGCGACAATAATTCGAGCGACGAAGGAAAACAGGGTGGGGAAGAAGTCGATACCGACGGCGGCAAGACCGACGGTGGCAAGACCGACGGCGGCAAGACGGACGGCGGCAAGACGGACGGCGGCAAGACGGACGGCGGCAAGACGGACCCTGACAGTGGCAAGACGGACCCTGACAGTGGCAAGACGGACCCTGACAGCGGCAAGACGGACCCTGACAGCGGCAAGACGGACCCTGACAGCGGCAAGACGGACGAATGCAAACTCACGTTCAAATATACCAACATTGACACTTGTGTGGCGACGGGCGGTGAGAAGGATTTGGCTGTTTATTTGTTCGGCGAAATGAATAGTTGGACAAAGTCGGATCCTGCGATGGCCATGACTGCGGATGGCGGCTGCGTTCGCACGATTTCGATCGATACCAAAGTTGGCGACACCTACAAATATAAATTCTATGTCGATGGTTGGGGTGATGACAGCTACCGCAGTGATCCGAACAAATGTGATGGCGAAGACTGCAATAATGTCGTCACCGTGGCTAGTTGCGGACAGGTCGTTGAATTTAACGACAAAGTTTCGGGCGGTAGCGATGATCCAGGACACATGACGGAGGGCGATTGCCAGGCGACGTTCACTTACTACAATCAATGGACGAACGTAGCTTCCGGTGGCGCGGCTGATTGGGATGTTTACCTCGTTGGTAGTATGAACAACTGGGCTCAAGCGGATCCCGCCCTTAAAATGACCTCGAACGGCAACGGCACGCACAGCATCACGGTCAATCTCAAACAGGGCGAAACCTACGAATACAAATTTTATGTTTCTGGCTGGGCAGACGACTCGTGGAAAACGATCGAAGAGGACGGTCAGTCGAACGCCAAAGCCACGCTTGATACGTGTGGTAAAAATTTCGGCAATGCCGATCCTGTTTCTACCGATCCTGGCACCAACCCTGGCCAAAAGACTGAACCTGATGAAGACGGCAATTGCCTCGCCACGTTTACCTACGTGAACAAATACACGAACAAAGCTTCGGGGGGCGATGCGGATTGGGATGTTTATCTCATCGGTGAAATGAACAACTGGGCTCAAGCGGATTCAGCCATGAAAATGACTTCCGATGGAAATGGAACCCACACGATCACGCTTAACCTCGACCATAATAAAAATTATAAATATAAATTCTATATTAATGGTTGGGAAAACGATTCCTGGCGCGCAAATTACAATTCATGCGCCGATAATGATTGCAACAGTGAGATCAATATGTCTACTTGCAATCAAAACGTCAAATTCGTCGATGTTCCGCTTGGGAATGGTGATTCTGGCAACACGACGCCGTTTACCCCGACCGATGGCAGCATCAGCCTCGCCAAAGTTCCCAGCGTCAATGACAAAGAGATCTGCATTGAACTCAATCTTAAAGACGGCGTGACGGTTGCCGACGTGACGCGTAACAGCGTTGCGATGAATGTGGAAGTCGTTGACGGCAAATTCTGCGACACCGTGAGCGACAACAACAAATATGCCTACACGATTAAAGGCAGCGACGGCTCGGAACTCTACGTCCCCGTTTGGGTCGAAGACAAAGCCTTTGATTGGCACGACGCGCTGCTTTACTTTGCCTTCACCGATCGATTCGTCGATGGCGACGCTTCCAACAATTACAATAAAGGCGAAGCGTCTCGCGCGAATACCTCGGATGCCAACTGGCTCGGCGGCGACTTCAAAGGCATGAAAGACAAAGTCGAAGCCGGTTACTTTGACAAACTTGGCGTCAACACGCTTTGGATTTCGTCTGTCAGCATGAACGCCCAAGGCCTGAGCGCCGGTACGGGGGCCGACACAGGACACTACTATTCGGCTTACCACTCGTATTGGCCGGTCGCATCCTTCTACACCGACAACATCGCCGATCTTTTCAATGGCAAATCATCGGAAGGCGTTTCGATCACACCGATCGAACCGCACTTTGGCACGCTGGACGACCTGAAAGCGCTCGTCGATGCTTGCCACAAACGCGGCATCCGTGTCCTCGTCGACTTCGCTGCAAACCAGGTCCACAAAGACAGCCCCGTTTTCCAGGCGCATCCTGACTGGTTCAATGACGTGAATAGCCCGTGGCTCTGCGACAACAACAACGGCTGGGATAACTACTCCGAAAAATGTTGGTTCTCACAGGATCTCCCCGACATTAACTACGAAAATGGTGATGCTCGCCGTGCCATGGTCGATCACGCAGTCTGGCTCATCAAGACGACGAATATCGACGGTTTCCGCGTCGACGCTGTCAAACACATGAACATTCAGTTCATCAAAGATCTGCGCGCCGCCACGAACGCCCTCTTCGCAAACACGGGCTCCATGTTCTACATGGTCGGCGAAACCTTCACCGGTGATGTCGGACTGCTCAATAAATACATTGGCGACGATCTGCTCCACGCGCAGTTCGACTTCCCGATGTACTACGCGCTTCAAAGCCACATTCTCGGACTGGGTAACTACGCTTCCGTCGCGCAGCAGAATAGCTACTTCAACTCCGACCTCATGGGCACGTTCATGGGCAACCACGATGTCGCGCGTGCCATTTCCGTCGCGGCTGGACAAAACCAGAATAAATGGGGCTCTAACCAGGAAATCACAGATTGGTTGCCGTACCTCAAAGTTAAAACCGCTTGGACGATCCTGCTCACCAACCCGGGCGTTCCCCTCATCTACTACGGCGATGAATACGGCATGGAAGGCTCCAATGACCCCGATAATCGCCGCATGATGGAATTTGACGATACGCTCAACAACGAACAGAAGGGCATGCTCGGTTATGTCCAGCTCCTCGGACAGATCCGTAAATCTCATCCTGCCATTACGCGCGGTCATCGCGAGAATCTCTCCTATGGCGGCGGCTATTGGTGCTACAAACTCACCGGCGCTGCAGGATCAGACGTCATCGTTGGTATCGCTCGCGCCGATGGCGGCGATAACTCCGGTTGCTCGCTCGGCGGTCAATATACACTCAGAAATCTCTTGAGTGATGCACACGAAACGATTACGGTAGACGGACTTAACCTTAGTGAAAACCGTCTGCAGGTTTACGAAGTGCTCTAATTTTAATTCACCACGCACTCATTTCGGGTGCGTGGTGTCGTCTTAAGCCTTGTTTGGGAGAGAAAATATGGTAGACACATCCCGTGTAGCGCGTATGAAACAAAAAGGTTGGTCGATGCTCGACTCCGGCCACAACGATGAAGCCATTGCCGCGTTCAAGGAATGCCTTGAACTCGACCCCGAAAACGTCGAATTGAAAGTCGAATACGCCGTCGTTTTGTATAAACTCAAAAAGCTCGATGAAAGTCTCGCCGTTCTCGACGAAGTCCTCAAAATCAACCCCAATTACATTCTGGCGATCAACAACAAAGCCCGCATCATGTGCGACCTTCACCGCGAAAAAGAAGCCATTGGGCTTTATCGTCAGATCCTGACGATCGACCCAAAACACATTCGCACATGGATCAAGGCCGCTCAGGTCATGTGCACGCTTGAACGCTACGACAAAGCCGATGGCTGCATTCAGGAAGCGCTTAATGTGGACGCCCAGAATCACGAGCTGTGGCGAGAACGCGCGATCATTGCTCGCAAAAACAACGACCTCGACAAAGCGACCGAATACATCGAAAAATCGCTCGAACTCATGCACACGGATTTCGATTCATTGCGTGAACGCGCCAACATCCTGCTCGCGAACAACAAGTTCGACACGGCCATCACGGCCTATCAGGACGCGCTTCGTCAGAATAAAGACGACAACGAGTGCAAGATCAACCTCGGTTTTGCTCAACTCGCTGCCGGTAAGAATAAAGACGCCCTCGACTCGTTCGAAGCGGTGTTCAAGGTCGACAAAAACAATGCACGCGTCTGGGAAGGCCGTGGACTCGCCTTCATTGCGCAGGGCGAACAGGCACGCGGGCTTTGCAATCGCGGCACAGCAGCGATGATCAACAAAAACTTCGACGACGCCCTTGCTCTGTTCAACCAGGCCATCGAAGTCAATGCGAACCTCTCGGAAGCTTATTCAAACCGCGGCGTGTTGCTCGAAAAACTTGAACGCTTCGAAGACGCCGCTGCCGACTACAAACGCGCCCTAGAACTCGATCCGAATGCCGTGCCCTGCATGCACAACCTCGGCATGCTCTACATCTACAAGCTCGACAAACGCTATGAAGGGCTGCGCTGGCTCAAAAATACACTCAAATATGATAACCAGCGCTGGTTCAAGCTGCCTTCTGAGCTCAGAAGCGCTGTCGACCAGGTGCCTTTCTTCAATTAATATATAATCATTATGATGAGGGGAAGGCCTTCCCCTACGCGGCTATTGGCGGCCCCATTATCCCCAAATGGGGATGGGGCGCCAATACGCCGCTACCCCTTCTGCCTACGGCATGCCG
>JAZUKH010000115.1:0-3529 GCA_045643185.1 Myxococcota bacterium
ATAGCGACTCGGAATGTGGCGGTAACTACGTTTGTGACAAGGGCAAATGCATTCTCAAATCGGTTTGCACGGAGACGCGCACCTGCGGCGACGAGACCGGAAACATCGTCTGCTACGAAGGCGCCTGTGTGCCACGCACACCGGTCGCTTGTAGCAAACAGAACCCATGCGCTGACAGCGCCCAGACTTGCGTGCAGGGACAGTGCGTGACATGTAATTGTGCCAAGGACGAAGTCTGTAAGCTCGATGGCAGTTGTATAAAGCTCATGGACACTGCGACGCACAATGGAAAATCGTTCACGATCGGCGCTGAGTGCGAATACAAAGAATTCGAGTCGTTCTGTGACAACAACCGCCGCATCACGTGTTCCATGGTGGTCGGGCAGGAACAAACTTACACGATCAAAGTTGATGACTGCGGTGAGGAGGTCTGTGCGACTTCACCGACCGATGGTGTCGCTTGTTACGAAGTTTGCGCCAAAGAAGGCGAACTCTACGGCGAGTGTATGAATGATTATAACTCGGAAACGGGAACGTATGAGGGCTATCTTTTCCGTAATAAATGCACAAAATCCGTCGAAGGGATTTTGATCTGGGCTTATACCGTCCGCACCGATGGGGAATATATCTACGGCTTCGAAGATTGTCATGGTCTGTGTTACAATGGCAATTGTGTCAGTATGCCTGCGGATTACGGCAAGAGTTGTTACAGTGCAAGTTACGAAGAAAACTGTTTCGGTGACTGGGCTTTAAACTGCGAACAGGATAATGCCTCGTATCCCGGGATGATTTCGGGCTTGAATTGCCAGATCAGCTATGGTCCCGAATATCGTTGTGCTGTCAGTGCTGCGGACAACTGGTCAGATTGCGCCAAGCCCTGTGAAGTTGAAGGCGAAAAGACCGTTGCTTGCCACACTTACGCGGGCGGCAGTGTTTACAGTGAACACTATGTTTGTGAAAAAGCTATGGATGGTAAAAATTACTATTTCATGGATTATAATGATTATACGAAGTGTACACGTGGTTGTAATGAACTGACAGGGGCTTGTATGTAGTTCTGCCCTGAAAAATGGGCGGTGGCCAAAACGCCGCCCGCAAAATAGGTTGGGTGAATGAAGAAAATACCGAAGATTCTACGAATCTTTGTGTCGACCATAACGTTTGTCGGCGGCTTGCTCTTATTTTTGGATTTTAGCGGTGGTTTGGCTGCTTATCTCGACTGGATCGCGCGTATTCAGCTCGTTCCCGCCATCCTGTCACTCAACCTGGGCGTTTTGATCGTTCTGGCTGTTTTGACCTTACTTTTTGGTCGCGTCTACTGCTCGATGATCTGTCCATTGGGCACTGCGCAGGACTTGTTCGCGTTGACGCGCTCCAAAAAGTCAAAATATCGATTTGTCCGCGCTACCCCGCTTCGACGCGTTCTTCGTTACAGCCTACTCGCCCTGTTCGCCTTTTCACTTGGTTTTGGCATCATGTGCTGTGTCGGTGTGTTCGACCCTTATTCGGCGTTTGGACGCATGATTTCGACGCTGTTTGCACCGGTCATTTTTGAAGGTTATCGTCACCTGGTGACGTCTACGGTTGAGGCGCACGGCATGGCTGCGTCTTATTCGCCGAGCATCTGGCTGGCTGGCATGTCGCCTTTGGTCACGGCTGGGGTGACGTTCCTCGTACTCGGCGTGACTGCTGTGTTGACCGGGCGTGGCTATTGCACATCCGTTTGTCCGGTCGGTGCTTTTCTGGGACTGATTTCGAAGCTTTCAATCTTTCGCATTCAGATCGACGCGTCGAAGTGCAAAAATTGTTCGGCCTGTGCCAACAAATGTTCGGCGCACTGTCTCGATGTCGCGAATCATCGTGTCGATACCGAACGTTGTTTGCTTTGTATGAACTGCTTGGCGGCATGCAAGGCGGGGGCGGTCACCTACGCGCCGTCGCTCAAAGCCATGTTGGCGCGCCAGCAGGCCACGCGTGATGGCATTGCCGAGTCATGCACACCAAACATGACCGCGCCCATTTTGTTGAATGATGCGGCGACGAACACGCAGCCGATTCAGCTGAGCAAGACTGTGAGTCCCGAAGTTGTGAAAAACGTCACGGGCGTGGTTCAGATCCCCATGTCCGGGACATTCACTCAGCCTGAAATGCTTAAAGGCGCGACATCCGTTCTCGAAATGCCCAAGTCGGGAGAATTTGATCAGCCCGCCGTGCTCAAAAATATGTCAGAAGTCTTGCCCGTACCTGATTTTGAGAACGATTCGTCAAAGGACGAGGATGAAGACAATAACGCGACGGAACTTCTCGAAATGCCCAATTTGGATGCTCTGGCCGCAGCGGGTATGAATTCCGCGCGTTCTGGCGACGTCTCCAAGCGCATAATCGAGGCCGCTTTCAACGAGCTCGAGCGCCCGACAGATGCGCCGATCTTTTACGACGATGAAGACGAAATCAAAGAGATCGTTCAGGATTCGCCCGAAGAGGTCGTCTGCTTGAGTGAAGATGACCGTCATATCAATAAATGACTAAAACAAGCGCCGCGCATTGTTTTGCGCGCAAAACAGGATCAGTGAGGCAGGATCAGCATGGGTGATGATAAAAATGTGACGCGTCGCGCGTTCCTGGGCGGCGGTTTGTTGGCGCTTGGCGCCGTTTTGACGTCCAACGTGGTCTGGGCTGAGCCAAAAAATTCCGGAAATATGCCCGGACGAACGCGTTATCCGCGCGAAAATGTGATCACGCCGCCCGGCAGTGAGTCATACGATGCGTTCAAACGTCATTGCACCGGCTGTCTCCGCTGTGTTGGGGCCTGCAAAAACCGCGTTTTGGGCATTCGCATGGACGCCCTGCGCCCGACGATCAGTTATGAACACGGTTTTTGCGCGCCGACCTGTACGGCCTGCGGAAACGTTTGTCCAACAGGCGCGATCCGTCCCGTGACCGCCAAACAGCGCACGACTTTGCAGATCGGTCATGCCGTTTGGCGCAGCGACCTGTGTCTGAATACTCAAACGGCAAAAGTCTGTCGAGCCTGCGTGGGCGCATGCCCGAACGGTGCGATCGACTTTGTCGCCTCCACGAACGCCGTAGGCAATAAGTGCCTCGTGCCCTCCGTCAACGTCGAGATGTGTATCGGATGCGGCGCCTGCGAACTCGTCTGCCACGCTCGGCCGCTTGCCGCGATTCACGTCGAAGGAAATAAATTACATATAAATATATAATTTCTATTGTTTAATTTATTGATTATGCCAAAAAATAATTTAATTATTAAATTTTAACTACTAATTGCTTAAACTTAAATCTAGTTATTGTAATTCACTTCTCACTTCTCACTTCTCACTTCTCACTTCTCACTTCTCACTTCTCACTTCTCACTTCTCACTTCCCACTTGCCACTTCCCTCTATTCCTAGCTACTATCCACTAATAACTCATAGTATATTTTTGCGCGAGCTACCTTGATCCAGCCGTTCCGGCTGTCTCTGCGATACGCCCGCGCCGTGCGGCTATCTCGCTTTGCTCGATACGCC
>JAZUKH010000116.1:0-5395 GCA_045643185.1 Myxococcota bacterium
CCCCAAGCGCCCTCAAACGATGGTGCTCCCAAACCTTTTGTGCCTCAATTCGCCAAAGCAGGCACAAAAGGCGGTTTTGGCGATTATCTTTATCGAGAACGCCTACAGCGCCACAACTATGGCGTGGAAGCCTCCGGTTCGCAAACACGCATCGGCCACACCACGACACGCCAATCCAATATTTTTCCGACCGTCAAGCGCACGCGTCAGTCGCTCGTTCAATCGACACGCCCGACCAAGCTCGAAGACGTCATTGCGCATCTCACAGCCAGTTTACACAACAAACACGCGCAAAACTGGATCAGCAGTTTCGCCATGCTCGCGCCCCAATTCAGTCAGATGATGTGCGACGGTGAAATTCTGAAGCCCCTGGTTGAAAACGAACACATTGCCCCGGGCGAATATGCCGCCCATGTCGACAGCAAAAAAGGCTCGGCACGCGTCACCATTCAGCTGCACGTTCACACGTCGGGCCAATGGGACACCGTCGTCTCCAAGCTCACCGCCCAGGCAAGCTATTCGGCCGCGCTGTTGAATGGTCAGTTGCCCGATAACTGCGAGGAAGTCTTCAAACAGGGCAGCGTCGCGCTCTATCCGCAAAAGCCCCGCGAAGTCGAAATGTATTGCGACCTGTGCCGCACCAATGCCTGTGAACACATTGGCGGCGCCATCCTCAAATTTGCCGACAATATTGAATTAGATCCGTTCTGCCTTTTGATGCTTCGCGGCATTGAACGCGACGACCTCATCAATCGTTTGCGCATCAGTCGTAGTGACCACGATGTTGGCAACCAGATGCCCAAACCGCGCAACTTCGAAATGCCGGCGCTCCAAGCCGAGCTTTTCCGCAAATTCTATGAGTTAAAAGCCCCGATCGACCAGATCGAAGCGGACATTCGCCAGGAAACGAGCACGCTTTTGAGCCGCATGGGCAACCCGGTCGAATGGCGCGCCCCTTACAGCGTTGCTTTTTGCATGAAACCCGTGTTGGAACTCGCCGCCTACAATGCCGCAGAAGTCGCAGCGGTTCTGCAATACAGCCAAAGTGAGACGAAGGAGACCGGTCTTCCCACGCGTCCGCCCGCGCCATTCTTTAGGCACTATCCCGACTTCAACATTCTTTACGACCTCATCGATCCGAACCACATCGAACGCATGACACGTCCGCTGATGGAAGGCCTGGCCGATCTCATTCACAACCTGGAACCGAACAAAAGCACAGATGCCCGTACGCTCGCGCGACAGACACGCTTCAGAAAGTCAGACGTGCTCTACATCACCGATGCCCTGGTTCAGATCGGTTTTCTAGTCAAAACAGACGAAGACGAACACGCCAAGTTCAGCATTGCCCCTGAATACCAGGTCGCGCGTCAAATGGGTCTCACCCTCGGCACCCCGGTCCGTCGCTATATGCAAAACACCGATTCCACGACACGTCCCCGAGTACAAGCTGAAAAAACACCTGACTCGTCGACGCACCCGGCCGCGAAGCCCAAGCCCGATCCAGTCCCTGACGAAGAACCGATTTTTGAGAAAGCGACGATCGTCGGCAGCGTGCCGATCTACAAAACGGCATCAGGGTTCAAACCCGTCCCCGACGCAGCCCTCTCGTCGCCCAAGCCGCTCCGTGCTCCGACACAGCCCGCCTTGATCAACAACTACTCGTGGTCGGATCACGCACCAAGCGCCGCGCCGGCACCAGCCACGAATGACACGAATGCGCCCAGTGATAACAAGACGACGGAGCCTGATCAAAACACGACGGACACAAGCGCGCCGATTGATGACGACCCTCAAGATTGATTCAATGATCAGGCAAAATTCCGGGCGTCTAAGCTTTTTAAGAACAAGACGCCCTCTGCTTGACGCCTACACCCTGAATTTGGTAAAAAATGATTCCTGTTTGAATCATCCCTAGCCCAATGAGGTAAAATTTATGAACGTAAAAGACATTAAACGCATGCATATATCCGAGCTTCTCGACAAGGCTCACGAACTCAACATCGAAAATGCTTCCGCTCTAGGGCGCCAGGAACTCGTTTACGAAATTCTGCAGGCGCTGTCACAAACGACGGGCGAAATTTATGCAGAAGGCGTTTTGGAAGTTTTACCCGAAGGTTATGGTTTTCTTCGTTCGGTCGACTACAACTATTTGCCAAGTGCAGACGACATTTATGTTTCCCCAGCGCAGATCAAGCTGTTCATGCTTCGCACGGGCGACACGGTCTACGGCAAGATTCGTCCACCTCACGAAGACAAAGAGCGCTACTTCGCGCTGATGCGCGTTGACAAGATCAACTACGACGCGCCTGAAAAAGCGAAGAATCGCATTTTGTTCGATAACTTAACGCCGTTGTACCCGCAAGAGCGTCTCAAACTTGAATTTGATTCCGAAAATTACTCGACGCGTGTGCTTGACATGCTGACGCCGATCGGTCTTGGTCAGCGTGCCCTCATCGTGGCACCACCACGCACGGGTAAAACGCATCTACTTCAGAACATCGCCAACGCGATCACGACGAACCACCCGGATGTCACGCTGATCGTTCTGTTGATCGACGAACGCCCGGAAGAAGTCACCGATATGATGCGCAGTGTCAAGGGTGAAGTCATTTCGTCCACGTTCGATGAACAGGCTACACGCCATGTCCAGGTCGCTGAAATGGTCATCGAAAAAGCGAAACGCCTCGTGGAACACGGTCACAACGTCGTGATCCTGCTCGACTCCATCACACGACTCGCCCGCGCCTACAACACGGTCGTGCCGGCCTCTGGTAAGATCCTTTCTGGTGGTGTTGACTCAAACGCCCTTCACAAGCCCAAACGCTTCTTTGGTGCTGCGCGTAACATCGAAAACGGCGGTTCGCTCACCATCATTTCGACGGCCCTCGTCGACACCGGTTCGCGTATGGACGAAGTTATCTTCGAAGAATTCAAAGGCACCGGTAACTGCGAACTTCACCTCGACCGCAAACTTATGGAACGACGTGTCTTCCCGTGCCTCGACATCAACAAATCCGGCACACGAAACGAAGAACGACTGCTCGACCCGGCCACGTTGCAACGCGTCTGGATCCTGCGTCAGATCATTCAGAATCTCAACCCCGTCGATGCCATGCAGTTCCTGCTTGAAAAACTTTCGCAGACCGATTCAAACGAAGGCTTCCTGCGCTCCATGAACACGGGACTCAACTAATTGACCACGCTGACCCACGGGTCAGCGTCTCACAAAAAAAGGCGCGTAATAAACGCGCCTTTTTTTGTGTTTAAGTGTCGGTCATGACATACCAACGAAGCTACGCCTCACGGTGTTGGCTGATCTTCTCAACATAGTCGACAAAGATCTCAACCTGAAGATCAAACGTGGACTGAGTCTGCTCGGCAACAAGCATCGGCGCCTCGGGCGCAATCGAGTTGTTGAACAACAAGATCGAGTGGTAAAGATTAAAAAACGTGTGCGGGTGTATTCGTTCACTCGGAATCTCAAGCAGATCCATTAAAGCTCGACCATACTCGATCTGTGAATCACGCAAACGCTGAACATCTTCATCGCTCATTTTTCGGCGAACCATACGATGTTCCTCACACGTCAAGATAAAATAGCCCGTATTTTTGGAATTCCCAAGCGTGTGCATAAACAAAACGATACGTTCACGCCACTTGATCTCTGGATGATCTTTCAGACAATGGCGAAGCAGATCGATGATATGAGGCTGTTGTGCCATGATAATGGCTTCACAAAGCTCCTCTTTCGACTGAAAAAAAGAATAGAAGAACGATTTCGAAATGTGACACGCCGTATAAATCTGGGAGAGATTCGTATTCTTCATGCCCTGTTTAGACAAAAATCGAATACCTTCCGTGATGAGTTGTTTTCGGATAATTTCTCTTTCTTCCTGCGTGTATGACTTACGTGGCATACGTTCTCCAATACATGTCGCCTAACGATCTCGACCAGCTGGTCAATTTGGGCTTTTTAAGCCCCATAGCTACTTATTTATCAGTTGCTGCTTGAAAATTCAAATCCATCGGCGTCCTAATACCAAATGTAGGCACATATCCCACAAAAATGTCGTCTCAACACAAAATCAATTTAGCAGGAATGCACATTAGCGTAAGATAGTTTGCTCGTAACTGCGTATCGCATGGCAAATATCTATGCGTGTTCCTTATTCTTTGACCATGATTTGAGCGTCCGACGCATTTTTTAGCGTTTTTGCGACCTCATCGTGGTGTTTGTCATCCATTTGAGGAGAAAACATGTCAGCATCCTACATTTTAAAAGGTCAAATCGTTCACGCGCCGAAACTTGGTGAGCTCGAGATCGTAGAGAATGGTCACCTGATCGTCGAAGACGGCAAGATCGCCGGTATTTTTGAGACGATTCCGGAGCGTTATCAAGGCCTTTGTGTGACGGACTATGGCAGATCGATCATCATGCCGTCCTTCTGCGACATGCACCTTCATGCGCCGCAGTATCCGATGCTTGGTATGGGCATGGATCTTCCGCTTTTGGAATGGCTTGCCACGTACACGTTCAAGACTGAATCACGTTTTAGCGACAACGACTATGCGCGCGAAGTGTATCACAAGCTTGCGCACGAACTGATCCACCACGGCACGACGCGCGTCGTCACGTTTGGTTCACTGCATCGCGAAGCGACGTTGATCCTGATGGAAGAATTCGAGAAAGCGGGCATCACGGGTTATGTGGGCAAAGTCAATATGGACCGCAACTCGGCACCGCTCAACGAAGACACCCAAGACTCAATTCGGCAGACGCTTCGCTGGCTTGACGAATCGGAACAGTTCAAATACATCAAACCGATCATCACGCCGCGCTTCACGCCGTCGTGCACGAACGAGCTGATGGAAGCCCTGGGCAAGATCGCAAACGAGCGTGGGCTTTATGTCCAATCTCACCTGTCCGAAAACACGGGCGAGGTTGCCTGGGTCAAAGAATTGCACCCGGACTGCGAGCAATACTGGGACACGTATGAAAAATACGGACTTTTCAAGAGCCACACGGTCATGGCTCACTGCGTCCACTCGGACGCCCGCGAACGCGCTGCCATGCGCGATCGTAATGTGTTAGTGGCCCACTGCCCGGATTCAAACGTCAACCTGATCAGCGGCGTAGCGCCCGTCCGAGTTTTGTTGAACGAAGGCGTTTGGGTCGCGCTCGGTAGCGATATCGCTGGTGGCGCCGACCTCAACATGATGCGCGTCATCGCGCACGCCATTCGTTCGTCCAAGTTCAAACGCATTCAAACCAACTGGACCGACGACTTTTTGACCGTCGCCGAAGCCTACTACCTCGGCTCGAGCGCCGGCGCCAAATACTTCGGCGCGCACGAAGGCTTTGCGGTCGGTGACGAGCTGCACGCGGTCGTCC
>JAZUKH010000117.1:0-8208 GCA_045643185.1 Myxococcota bacterium
CAGACCCGTTTCGTGCTCTCCAAAGCACTCGCCCGAGGTCTCTCCGTCATCGTCGTCCTCAACAAGATCGACCGTCAGGACGCACGCTGCGAAGAAGTCCTCAACGAAGTTTACGACCTCTTCATCGACCTCGGCGCCAACGACAAACAGATCGAATTCCCCGTCCTCTACGCGATCGCGCGTGACGGCATCTCCGGTACCTCCCCCGATGACCTCCAGGACAACCTGGCTCCGATCTTCGACGCCATCATCGAAAATATCCCCGCTCCGTCCGGCGACCCGAATGCCAACCTCCAGGCGCTCGTCACCAACACGGACTACGACAACTACCTCGGCAAACTCGCCATTGGCCGCGTCTTCGAAGGCACGCTCACCGAAGACGAACTTTTGACCGTCATGGGCGAAAAAGCCAACAAACAACTCAAAGTCGGTCAGCTCTACGTGTTTAACGGCCTCGACCGCCAGCGCGTTAAAGAAGCCAAAGCCGGTGAGCTCTTCCTCGTCGCCGGATGCGAAGACATCGTCATTGGCGATACGCTTTCGAGCGCCGACAACCCCGTCGCACTCCCCCGCGTCAAGGTCGATGAACCTACCATCGCCATGTTCTTTAGCGTCAACAACGGACCGTTTGCCGGTAAAGAAGGCAAACTCGTCACGACGCGTCACATCCACGAACGCCTTTTCAAAGAAGCCCGTGCCAACGTCTCGCTGCGCGTCGAAGAAACCGATTCCAAAGATACCTTCAAGGTCGTCGGGCGAGGTGAGCTCTCGCTCTCCATCTTGATCGAAACCATGCGCCGAGAAGGCTTCGAACTCTGCATTTCCAAGCCCGAAGTCGTGACCAAACGCGACGCCACAGGCAAAGTGCTCGAACCGATGGAACGCCTCATCCTCGACCTGCCCGAAACGAACGTCGGCGCGATCACACAGATGCTCGCCACTCGCAAAGGCCGTATGGACGTCATGCGCACGACGGGGGCCGGACGCGCCCACGTCGAATTCGACGTTCCCTCGCGCGGTCTCATCGGTTTCCGTTCACAGTTCCTTAACGAAACACGCGGTCTCGGCATCATGAACACCTTGTTTGCCGGTTGGGCTCCCTGGTTCGGTAACATGAGCTATCGCCAGAACGGCGCCCTCATCGCCGACCGCGGCGGAAAGAGCATCCCCTACGCCCTCTTCCACCTCCAGCCCCGTGGCGTCCTCTTCATCGGGCCGGGCGTCGAATGCTACGAAGGCATGATCGTCGGCGAAAACAGCCGTCCCAATGACATCGACGTCAACGTCAACCGCGAAAAGAAACTCTCCAACATGCGTGCCGCCGGCCGCGATGACAATATCATCCTCACCCCGCCACGCCAGATGAGCCTCGAAGAATCCATCGAATGGATCGACGAAGACGAACTCGTCGAAGTCACCCCCATTTCGATCCGACTCAGAAAACGTTATCTGACTGCAGTCGAACGTATTCGTGAAGGCCGTGCTGCAAATAAACTCGCCGAAGCCGAAGAACGCGCTACCGACCTCTAAGGTTCCAAAATAAGCCGCATCGCCTACACAAAAGCCATGCGGCTTTTTTGTTCCCCTTTTTCTGACCAGACGTTGAGAAATCGACCTGCTTGCGCTAAATGATATAATGGCACGTTGTTCAAAATGCGTTTTTGAACAATTTTGTTGTGCCCTGGCATACTTTACAAAAAATGTGCGTTGGTATGATCTGGGGAAAAAGAACTCGTTTGAGAGATGTCAACATGAACGCTTCAAAGATCACAAAATGGATGAGCCAAGCCACTTTGGCATTGACTGTGCTAGTGAGCGCAACGACCGTTTGGGCCGATGACGCCGTCGAACAGGCAAACAACACCATTACTGAGATCAACGAGATCATCACAAACGGCAACGAGCTTCTCAGCAACGCACAGCAAACTTCCGACGTCATGATGATGGATTGCATCAATGCACAGCTCATCAACGCCAGAGGCTTTTTGAACATTGCACAATCAAGCCGCGACAACCTCAAAGACGCCCAGTCACGTCAGGATGACGCCGCAATTCAACATAATCAGAAAATCATCACCCTAGCCGCCAGCAAGGCAAGAGAGATCGAGATCCGCATGAACCAGTGTTCAAGCGGCAATATGCATTCCACTGGCGACACGGCGCTCGTTTCAAACAGAACTTGTGCCGTCCAACCCTGTTTGACCGATCATGCGCTGGATCCAAGCACCAATATGGGACTCACGCAGGAAGAACAAACTCAGGCGAAGAGTTACATTCCTGACATCGCTTCCCCTTACCTTTGATCCAAATTGTTACGAGCCTTCGTATCGCTCGCCGAGCATACTTGGTACGTCGGTCAAAAATCGTTTTGTGCGCAACAAATACTAAACATTCACGAAGTTCATGCGTATTCTGAAGTTATTCATCAACCTTTTGACCCTGCTCATCGTTCTCAATGGCACGATGGTCATGGCCAAAGACCGAACCCCCGAGGCGAAGGGAATTAAAGCCGGAAACTTTATTCTCCACCCCGGCGCGACACTCGGTCTCGGTTATGATGTCTATGACGATAACGACTACTTCTCGTCAGACGGTCTGGTCGATGTCGGCCTCCACTTCAAAACACGCCTCGACGACGACGAACTCTACAGCTGGGACAACAACCTCGCTTTTAACTGGCTTCAATACTGGGGGTTCAGCTATTTTGGCGACGCGAACGGCGGTCCAAAAGTCCGTGTTTCATCCTCAGCCGATCTCTTCAAAAAAAGCTTGGTCAGATTGACCCCGACCGTCAGTTACAACTTCGATTCCGAAGCGGAAGACTCCAACCAGAACTCAATTCCGATCAACCACAAAATTCACGCAGGCACCTATATCTCCTTCCAACCAGGTGAAGGCGCGGTGTTCTCGGAACGTATCGGCTATCACTTCAACGCCACGCTCTACCAGCACGCAGCTTCTATCTCGTTTTTCGAACACCAGGTCGATTCCGTCACACGCTGGAACTTCCTGCCACAAACGCACATGACCTTGACCGCCGATTTCCGTTACGTCGACTACATGCGCGACACGCGAAGAACCAATACCATGGAAGAAGCCGGGAACCAGCGTGAAAACCCGACGGGTTACCCCGTCCGTATTCGCTACGCACTCGGCGGTTTGCTCACACCCCGACTTTCATACGAACTCGGTGCCGGCTATACCTATATTCATTACAAACCGAACGACCCGGTGCACTCCTGGCTCCTCAACGCCATGCTGCGCTACGACATTCGAAGCAATATCGGACTCAAACTCGACTATAACAAAGATTTTGAGAACTCTTCCTACGCCGATTTCTATAACTATCACCGCGTTATGCTGACGTTCGATGCGCTTTGGTTCGACAAGCTCCAGACCCAGCTTTCTGCCGGATACGGCTACTACGATTACCAGACCAACTACGAAAGCAACGCCAATATCGCCAAACGCCAGGACCACCTGATCTCCGCCGACGCGGAGATCTACTACAACTTCATGCGAGGGCTGCGACTCGGTGTCACTTATCGATACCGACAGAACTTTACAAACCTCGATGATGACGGCGGTTACGCCAAAGGTGATTACTCAAAACACCGTCTGATGCTTCAGTTTGGCTATGAATACTAAACGACGCCTGCTACTTTGCCTCTGCCTGTTCGCGCCAATGGCGTTGGCAAATGCCTGCGCCACCTCGGTCACACAAAACTGGGCATCCATTTTGAGCACATGCCCGACCAGTGCCGAGCTCGGCAAGTTTTCGCCATGGGACCGACTTGAGATCCGCGTCTATGGCGAACCAGACTTGAGTGGCATTTTTGAAGTTTCCCCGCGAGGGACGATCACCTACCCAAGACTGGGCGAAATTGAGGTCGCTGAAAAACGCTGCGACGATATTGAGATCATCATTCGCGATGGCCTAAAAAAAGACTACTTGCGCGATCCATCCGTCGTGTGCATCAATCAGGAAGTTTCACGCACTGCCGTCACGGTCAATGGTGAAGTGCAAAAGCCCGGTATCGTCGACTTCAGACCAGGGCTGATGCTCACCGACGTCATCGCGCAATCCGGTGGTCCGACCAACCGAGCCGTGACCGAAACGGTCACGATCCTGCGCAAAGACCAAAACCAGTCACAAACGGTCATTGTGCCCTATCAACAGATTCTGGAAGGCAAAGTCCAAAACGTCTGTATGCATCCTGCTGACCTCGTCTATATCCAACGAAGCGCGTTTTAACGCCGGCAGTCAACTGGCTGGCGACAACCAAAAAAACGCCGGCTGACTGATCCAAAAACGAACCTTCAAAACCACACGACCATGCCTGATCAATCCAACAATAACACGACAGAATCCGCCTTTCCCATTCGTGAATACCTCGGCGTTCTGTATCAAAGACGAATCGGATTCATCCTGGCCGTCATCGTGGTCGTGTGCCTGGGCGTCGCTTATACCCTCAACCAGCCCAAAATCTATCAGGCTTCCACGACCATCATCATCGATCCGGAACTCAAGACTGTGTCTGCGATCGAAACGAATGATTACAACTCTAACTGGTACCTGCGAGACACGTATTACGACACCCAGCTCAAGATCATTCAGTCACGAAGCATTGCCCAGCGCGTCGTCAATGACCTTGGTCTGGCACAGGACATCGATTTCCTGAACCTGTCCGAGATCAAAGATCCGCAAAAGCTGCAAAAACGCCTCGAACATGCCGACGCCGTCTCACATCTGCTGCATCGTCTCAAAGTGGAAGCCCAGACAGGGACGCGACTTGTCACCATCACGTTCAAAGACCAAAATCCGGAACGCGCTGCCCAGATCGCCAACGCCGTCGCACAGTCTTTCGCGGCACAAAATGCCGAACTGAGGCTTGCCTCACTCAACAAAACGTCCGAGTTCATTCTGCAGCAAAACGACGATAACCAAAAGAAGCTCGATCAGGCGCGAGAAAACCTCAACCAGTTCCAGCAGGAACACAACATTTTGTACTCCAACCCAACGGAGCAACAAAAGATCACGAACGCGCGTCTCACGTCGCTCTACAACAAACGCATTGAAATAGAGACCGAACGCGAACACGTCGGCTACACGCTCTCCGAGTTGACGCCATACCCGCTCAAATACGAGAATGCCCAGACTTACGCGGCCATTATGAACTACAACGCGCGCGACCTGGGACTGAGCGACTGCACCGAGTTAAAAAAGCAGGAACAAAAACTGCTCACCACTTATCTCGAAACAGCCCCCCAGGTCGCCACCATTCATCGTCAATACGAAGCCTGCGTTGACGAAACGCTCGCCACGATGAAAAGCATGAAAGACGGGCTCAATGCGCGCCATCAGGCGCTCACAAAACTCAACAATGAGCTCAACGCCGAAGTCGCCAAGCTGCAAAAAGAAGCCCTTCAACTCGACCAGTTAAGACTCCTCTACGAACAGTTTGAATCACAAAAAAACGAGCAGGAACGCCTGTTTAGCGAATCCCAACGTAAAATGAACGAGGTCAGCCTCAACCAGCTGCTCGAGATCAACAACATTCGTATTCTGGACCCGGCGATCGTCCCCCACGGGCCAGTCAGCCCCAACCTGTTGATCAACGGCGCCTTCACGCTGTTGGCGGCGCTCTTCGCTGGACTGTTCGTCGTCCTCATGCTCGAACTCCTCGACATCACCGTCCGTACCCAAAACGACATCGAAGCGCGCGCCAAAATGCCATTCCTCGGCTCGGTGCCACGCTTCAACCTGCTCAAGACCGGGCGACACGCATACCGGTTCATTCTGGAACACCCACATTCCCCGCTCACCGAATGCATTCGCACCTTGCGCACGACCATCGCGTATCTGCTGCCACACGACGGACCGCAAATACTGCTCGTGACCAGCGCGCAGCCTTACGACGGCAAAACGATGACCTCCCTCAACCTGGCGGTCACCACGGCACTCGCTGGCAAAAAATGCGTCCTCATCGAAGCGGATATGCGACGTCCCAAGCTTTACAAAGCACTCAAGACCGAACAACAAGTTGGTCTGGCCCAACTCATCGAAGGACGATGCAAACTCGACGAGGCGATCTTCCACACCGAAGTCGAATGCCTCGACCTGCTTCCATGCGGACAATTGCCCGAAACACCGGCTGAACTCTTTCAGACCGAAGCTTTCCCACGCCTGCTTGACCAACTACGCGGACGCTACGATATGATCGTGATCGACACGCCACCCGTGACCGTCGTGAGCGATGCGCTCAACATCTCGCACTATGTCAACGGCGTCATCGTCGTCGCGCGCGCGAACAAGACGCCAATGCCTCGCCTCATCCGAACGCGAGAACTCCTCGACGGCGTCAACGCCCCCATCATGGGCGTCGTTCTCAACGATGTCAAAGCGACATCACAGGGCTACAACTACGGCTACTACTACACACACGAGTACAAATAACGCTCAACCACTGATCACAAGTTATTTTGAGGCACAAACATGGCGAACGTACTCATCGCTTTTGGCGCCAATCTTGGTGTTCCGCAACAAACCTTTCAAAAAGCTCTCGAAAAACTCTCAAACGTTGTCTCGAACGTCGTCAGCAGCGACTTTTACCAAACGGAGCCCCATTACGACAAACCCGGCTCCGTGGCGCCCCAAATCACGGCACCGCCCTACATCAACGCCGCTTTCACGGCTTCGACCACGCTTGCACCCGACGCCCTCCTAACACGCATGCTCGCGGTCGAGGTCGAACTTGGACGCATCCGACCCGACGCCTCATGCGCACCCCGTACGATCGACCTCGACCTGCTGCTATACGACGACTGCATCATCAACACCGACACGCTCGTACTCCCTCACCCACGCATGCACCAACGAAACTTCGTTCTGATTCCCGCCGCTCAGATCGCCCCCAACTGGGTACATCCCGTCATGAACAAGTCCATTCCACAACTCGCCCAAACCTGTTCAGACCCTCTCTTCATTCGCAAAATTTCCGAGATACGTGCATAATAAATTAGTTAAAACTTAGCCTGTTTTTCATTATCTGGTTAAATATTCAAAAATATCAGCAGGTTTTGATTGAAAAGAGGTGATTCATGCCAAAAAACGACGCAAAGGATGCTTACCTTCATTTCAAACGCGACGATATCGCGCTGTATGCAGATATTTTTGAACCGGAAATTCAGCTCTGGCTTCAAAGTGGCGCTCTTGAACCGCTTCCGCCGGCCCAGATATACCTGGCAGCCTGCGCCTCTGAAGCTCGAAATGTCGTCAAACAACTGCTGATCCCAAAATACCGGGCCATCTTCGTCGTCGGCAATGACGCCACGTTCGAGCGTTTCGTCAACGTCTATCGCGAACTCTCCCCCAATCCGACCAAATCCGTCTACCTCGGCTTCATCCCGGTCGGAAGATCGACGTTTGCCCACCACTTTGGTCTGACCATCTCAGCCTATCGTCTCGAAAAACTCTACACCATGGCGTTTTCGCCTGTCTCTATCTGCATTCCCGAGATCAGCTCTCGCCTTGCGTTAAAAATCAACGTCGGCCATCAACTTTCCTCGTGGGCCTATCTGCCACACGCTTTTCGCAAGCAACTCATGCACACGCCGCTATCTCAGGCCCTCCCCGGCATGTGTTCCGTGTCGTGCATCAACGAATCGCCCCAGGCATGCGTCATCACACGTGACGGCATGATCACGCGCACGCTCTCAAAAGATCAGGTCATCTTTACCAAACGCGTCCTGACCCTGACGATCACGCCCTCGATCCGTGAATTACCGTCCTCGCAAGAAAGCCACGTGCGCTTTTACGAACTGGCCATTCAGTCTTTGGCACCGGTCCACCCCTTCCTGCCAGCCCTCAAACCAAGTTCCGAAACGTTCCTCTGTCAGCGCGTCCGCCTCGATTTTCCGCAACAGGCCGAACTCGTCACATGCACGTCCACGACATCCTGTCAGTCTGCGACCATCACGCTGTCAAATCGCGCCTTCAACTGTCTGGCGCCACGCTGACGCGTTTTTCCCTTCGTTGCACGGCCAAACCACGGCATAACGCTTCTGATTTTGAGGGGGAAGTCGGCAGATTATCGTTTCAAATGCATAAAATGAAGAAAGACCGCATCAATCCGGTGTATGATGATTTGAACAGCTACTCATACGGAGGTTTGATGCGATCATTTACCCATTTTACTTTAAACGAAC
>JAZUKH010000118.1:0-13553 GCA_045643185.1 Myxococcota bacterium
GCCGCGTAGGGGGAGACTTCCCCCTCCTCCTTCCCCAAAACGGCCAACTATTATAAGGCAAGTGTCGGGTTTTGTGGATTGAAATCGCCAGGCGCATGAGGACTGGGCATAGGCTGAGAAGCGGTCTTTGGGGGATTTTGGGGCTTCCCAAGTGGATTATAGTTAAAAAAGACGAGAGATTGTGGTAGGATGGTAATAAGTGCGTTCAGATACGGATGGAACGCAGATTCACTTTATTAAAACAAGGAGAAAGCATGGCTGGGCTAACACTCAAACACATCGTGAAGCGCTATGGCAACGCCGAACCGACATTGAAAGGCATTGATCTTGATATTCGAGATGGAGAGTTTCTTGTTTTGGTCGGACCGAGCGGCTGCGGCAAATCGACGCTTTTGCGCACGATCGCTGGACTGGAGTCGATCACCTCGGGTGAGCTTTATATTGGCGATAGACTGGTAAACGACGTTCATCCGAAAGACCGCGATATTGCGATGGTTTTCCAGAGCTACGCCCTTTATCCGCACATGACGATTCGTCGCAATATGGCGTTTGGTCTTGAAGTCCGCAAGATGCCGAAGGAAGAGATCGACAAGCTGGTGGCAGAGGCGAGTGAGATGCTTGGCTTGAACGATTTTCTGGACAAGCTTCCGAAGATGCTTTCAGGTGGTCAGCGTCAGCGCGTGGCGATGGGGCGCGCGATCGTGCGTCGTCCGCAGGTGTTCTTGTTCGACGAACCGCTTTCGAACCTTGATGCCGCCTTGAGAACGCAGATGCGCGTCGAGATCCGTCGTCTTCACAAGAAGCTGAAAACAACGATCATTTATGTCACGCACGACCAGGTCGAAGCCATGACACTCGCCGACCGTATCGCGGTCTTGAGCGGTCGCGACAAAGAAAACGGTACGAAGAATGCCGGTTATTTGCAGCAAGTTGGGACGCCGCTCGAACTTTTCCAGCGCCCCGTGAACAAATTCGTCGCCGGCTTTATTGGTTCGCCGAGCATGAATTTTATGGACGATGTGACGATTGCCGAAAAAGACGGCAAGAAAGTCGTCGTGATCGATGAGAATAATGTGATCGCTTTGGATGCCGCGTGTTCTGCAGCTGTTGAAGTCGGCAAAAAAGTTTGCCTCGGCATTCGTCCTCAGGACGTTATTTTGGCTGACGAAGATCATCCTGCCAATTTGAAAGTCAAAGTCGACGTGATCGAGACCCTGGGTTGGGAAAGTCATGTTCACTTTTTGTTGGGTGATCACCAGTTTTTGGCCGTTCTTGAAGCTCAGAAGGTTGCCGGCTTTGTGGATGAACAGGAAGTGGGGCTTTATGTGTCCCCCGAAGTCGTTCATCTTTTCAACATGGATGAACACGGCACGGCGATCGCACACGGTGGGCAGAGCGCCGAAGAGGCTGCGAAAAAGTTGGCCTCGTCCGACGACAAAGCAGCCGACGACGATGTCGCCGAGTAGGGGGGGAATTTTATGGACTCAAAATTTCCCCGCTTAAAAGCGCTGATCGGCATGGGCAGGGCACTTTCCTCAATGCTCGTATGCATTGTAGGCTTGTTGTGCATGTTTCCGTTGCAGGCGAGTGCTGAAGACATCACGCTGGATTTATGGCATGCGTATCGTGGTGATGAGGCGACGGCACTCCAAAGCGTCGTCGACGATTTCGAAGCGTCGAACCCTGGCATTAAGGTCAACCTGCTTCCGGTTCCGGACGAATCGTTTTCAAACAAAGTCTTTACGGGCGTTCCGCGTGGTAGCGGCCCTGACGCGTTTATTACGGCGCACGACGTCATCGGCAACTGGGCTGATAACAAAATCATCGCAGATCTGACGCCGTATTTGGAACCGGGCGAGCTTGATGCGTATCATCAAACGACGGTCAAGGCGACGCAGTATACGTATAAAGCTGAAGACGGCTCTGACCGCAACGGCATATTTGCCATTCCGTTGACGTATAAGAGCGTCGTTTTGTTCTACAATAAGGATAAGATCCAGAATCCGCCGAAGACCACGGAAGAGCTTCTCAACTACATGCAGGCGAAGACCGTGAAGGACTGTCCGGTGGAGGATTCGTCCTGCAGGAAGCATTTCGGCCTTGTTTACGACGAAACGGATCTGTTTTTCCACGGCACGTGGTTGAACGGCTTTGGCGGCACGCTTTTTGACGCGAACGGCCAGATCCAGCTGAATAATGAAGGCAACGTAAAATCGATCGAGTTCGTTCGCAAGCTGAATGAATACATTCCGAGCGGCGTCGATGGCGCACGCATCAAGACTTTGTTCTACGATGGCGACTCCGACATGGTCATCAACGGGCCGTGGTTCATGGCTGAACTGCCTGAACAGAGCGCTGAAGCTGAACAGAAGGCCAAAGAAGCTTGGGAAAAATCAGAACAGGAAAAGAAGCAGAAAGATCCGAATGCGGTGAGCAAACCTTTCTACTACCTGCATTATGGTGTTGCAACGCTTCCTGCAATCAACGAACCGGGTGCGCCTGACAATGCTTTTGCGACGCCGTTTGTGACGGCCGAAGGCATTTATATGGCTCATGATACGAAGTACAGCATCGACCTTTCCAAAATGAAAAAGGACGATCCTGGTTATGCGGCTGCCGAAGCGAATGAAAAAGCCAGACGTGCAGCAACGCTCAAATTGATGCGTTTTGTCGCGAAAGATGGCGCCTACAAACGTCTGGTTCAAGGCAAACAGATGGTTGCCTACAAAGCTGCCTACGATGAACTGTCGAGAAACAATGATGCAAGTACAGCGTTTGTGCGTGAAGTCGCGCCGACCTACTTGAAACAGCTCGATCATGCGCTTCCTTCCGACAACCGTCCCGCCATGGGCGCCATTTGGGCAACGATGAAACAGGCGTTGCAGAAATCACTTTTTGGTGCGACGGACGGTCGAACACCGTACCTCCTTTTCCTGCTTTTGTCGCTCATCGTCGGTGGATTCGTCTTTTTGGCGAAAGCGACGAACCCGAGCGTGACGACGCCCGAAAAACACCGTATGCACATCATCGGTACCGTGGCTTCCTTTGCGCTCGTCATTCCCGTTTTCTGCTTCCTGGCCAGTATTTTGGGGACGGAATCGGTCGATGTATCGACGATCTTGACCGAAGCCGAACACCGCATCAGCATGTTGAAGCCCGAACCGGCTCAACCGGGTAGCCCGTTTACGCTCGTTGCCATCGTCACCGGTATTCTCTCGATCCTTTTGATCCTCGGCATTCGTGCTTATAAAAAACACAAAGCTGCACATATTGAATATACCGATAACAAAGTGGCCGCTGGCTTTGTGGCGCCTGCCGTCATTGGTATGATCGTCCTCGTCTTTTTGCCGTTCGTCATCGGGGCTTTCCTCTCGCTGTTCGCATACGAAAATGGCGATTTCACCTTCGTCGGAATGCAGAACTACGTTCGACTTTTCACGTCGGACCAGGCTTCTCCGTTTGACTCCATGTCGATCTACTTCACGTTCGTCGTCACCGTCCTTTGGACGATCACGAACGTCGCTTTGCATGTCGGCATCGGTATGGCGCTCGCCCTGCTTCTCCGCGAGCCGTGGCTCAAACTTAAAGGCGTTTACCGTGTTCTCCTTATTGTGCCTTGGGCTATGCCGAACTACATCACGGCGTTGATCTGGCGTGGTATGTTTGACCATAACTTTGGCGCGATCAACCACATGCTCGAAGCGATCGGCCTCGAAAAAGTTGAGTGGTATAACGATTTCTTAACGTCTTTTGCGGCGAACTTAACGACCAATACGTGGCTCGGTTTCCCGTTCATGATGGTCGTCACGCTCGGTGCGTTGCAGGCAATTCCTCGCGACCTCGAAGATGCGGCCGCTGTCGATGGTGCTACGGCATGGCAGCGTTTCAGACACGTCACTTTCCCGCTTCTTAAACCGGCTCTCATGCCTTCCGTCGTTTTGGGCTCGATTTGGACGTTCAATGCCTTCAATATCATTTACCTCGTTAGTAAAGGTTCGCCTGACAACTCGACCGAAATCCTCGTTTCCGAAGCTTACAAATGGGCCTTCGAACGTCAGTATCAGTTCGGTTATGCCGCTGCATACGCCATGGTCGTCTTCGTCGTTCTCGTTCTCTATTCAAAACTCACTCAGTTCGTGCTGAAAGATTCCACCGTGGAGGCTAAATAATGGCGAAGAAACAGGAATGGGTCGAAGAATCCGTCGGCCTCAATAAAAAAGAACTCCTCCTCAAACAGATCGGTTATAACCTCATCCTTATCCTCGTCTGCATCGCCGTTCTCTACCCGGTCATTTGGGTAGTCCAAATGGCTATTACGCCGAATGATGTGGCTGGTATCGGCGGTGATACCTCGAACATTCAGTTCACGCTGGATAACTTCAAACACGTCTTATTCAACCAGAATAAGGCTGGTGATTTTCTCTTCTTCCATCAGCTTTGGAACTCGATCCTCGTGTCTGTCGTGACTACGGTCATCGGCGTTCTCTTGGCTTGTACGGCTGCATACGGTTTCGCTCGTTTGAACTTTGTTGGCCGTCAAATGGGGCTTCAGGCGTTTCTCGTGACCCAGATGTTCCCCGGCGTCGTCATGATGATTCCGCTCTACATCATTTTGGGAGAACTTGGACTTACCGATAACGTTTTGGGACTCGTCCTCGTTTATAGCGTTTCTGCGCTTCCATTCTGTGTTTGGAATCTCAAAGGTTATTTCGATACGATCCCGAAAGAACTCGAAGAAGCGGCCATCGTCGATGGGGCCTCCAGACTTACGATCTTTGTCAAAGTCGTTCTGCCGCTGGCTCGTCCTGCGATCGCTATCACCGCGCTTTTCAGCTTCATGACGGCCTGGAACGAATTCGTTCTTGCGGCAACGTTCATGAACAACGAGATCAACTACACACTCCCTGTTGCCCTGAAACAATATGTTGGTGCACAGAGCGTTGAGTACGGTTTCTTCGCGGCTGGCGCTATCCTCGTTAGCATCCCGATCATGGCGCTCTTCTTCGCGCTTCAAAAACACCTCGTCGGCGGTCTCACGGCTGGTGGTGTTAAGGGCTAAACGCACATACTTGATCGCGTTTGCATCATAAAAAAAGGCATCGGTTCTCCGATGCCTTTTTTTTGATTACCCTGCGTGCCGCTAGTCTTGGTCTGCTAAAATGAACTGTTCAAAAATCGACGCGAGATCAATGGATCTCTCAAAAACTAACGCATTTTGCACGAATTTGTTAGGAATGCTTCCCGGGTTGGGCATTTTCCTAAACCAACGCAAATAATAAGGAATTTATCATGGATTGGATCGAGCAACTTAGAACGACTCACGATTTGTCGGACGCGCAATTTGCGCAGATCATCGAAACGGATGACTTCGACACCGTTTTGATGCGTCATGCTGATGAAGTTCGGCGTGAAGTTTACGGCGACAAGGTTTACGTTCGAGGTTTGATCGAATTCACAAATTACTGCAAAAATAATTGCTACTATTGCGGCATTCGTTGTGCCCATCGCGCGGTCGAGCGTTATCGTCTGTCAAAAGACGAGGTGCTTGCATGCTGCGACGCAGGCTATGCGCTCGGCTATCGCACGTTCGTGCTTCAGGGCGGCGAAGACCCGTATTTTACGGATGACTGCGTCTGCGACCTCGTTGCATCGATCCGCCGACGTTTTCCTGACTGTGCCATCACGCTGTCAATCGGCGAAAAGTCAGATGAAAGCTATCGCGCGTATTACGAGGCGGGCGCAAACCGGTATTTGTTGCGTCACGAAACAGCGGATGTCACGCATTATGGCCTCTTGCACCCGGGCGCCATGTCGCTCGACCACCGCAAACAGTGCTTGTTTGCTCTCAAACAGATCGGTTATCAGGTCGGCGCTGGTTTTATGGTCGGTTCACCTTTTCAAACGACCAAAACTCTGTTGGCAGACCTTCGCTTTTTGCAGCAGCTCGCCCCGGACATGATCGGCATCGGTCCCTTCATTCCGTCGCATGACACGCCGTTTTCGACACACAACGCGGGCTCTGTGGCCTTGACCGTTCGTTTGCTCGCGATGCTCCGGTTAATGTTTCCGTACGTGTTGCTGCCCGCCACGACAGCGCTCGCGACACTCAGTCCAAATGGTCGCGAACTTGGATTGCGCGCTGGGGCCAACGTCGTCATGCCCAACCTCTCGCCCACGCAAAATCGAAATAAATATGCTCTGTACGATCACAAAGCAGCGACGGACGAAGAGGCGGCAGAAGGACGAAAACGCCTTGAAGAATACGTTGCGAGGGCGGGTTACCGCGTCGTCACCGACGTCGGCAACGTCATGCCCCACGCTTGATTGGTTTAACGCACTTCGATCTTCAGGCTCTTAAACATCGCGGTGCGCATTTCAGCGACGCCGTCCACAAAATCGGGATTGACGGACGTGTGAAAACGATAATCGAACGAATCTCCCATGACGTAGTAGTCGATGTTTTCGCGCGTATCCTCGTTATTGCCCGTGGTGTAGGTCCATTTCCAGGTCGTGCGGCCGAGCAGGGCTGTGGCGTCTTTGTCAAACACGATCTCGACATCGCGTGCCTGTGAAGCTAGGCGATCGAACGCCGCTTTGACGGCTGCCTCACTCTTGTCTCCAAGCGGAAGGCGTTCCGTGCCATAGACCAACAGGCCATCCGCCATGTCGTGAATGCGATACGTGCCGTCCGCATTGACTTCTTTAATGATGCTGACGGGGTCGGTCACCGCATAGGTGTTGACGAGGATGGCGCCGATCGGGTTGCCGTTCTCATCAACGTATTTGGGCGCAGGCGCAGCTTCCGGCGCGGGCGCGGCTTCCGGCGCGGCTTCGGCAGGCGCGGCTTCCGGTGCAGCTTCAGCAGGGGCTTCCGCCGCAAGTGCCGCAGGGGCTTCCGCAGCAGGGGCTTCCGCCGCAGGCGCCGGCACTTCTTTCGATTTGCAACCGCTCAGGCAAAGAAGCGTAGAAATTAGACAAAAAAGGATAAGGGAAAATCGTTTCATAAAATCTCCTTGGTTGGTCGGCAAAATGCCGCGCAACAGTTTAGGCTAAAAATCGAATTTTGAGGCTAAAAAACGGATTTTCCCCATTATTTTCATCGATGTGACCAGAAAACGCGTGACGCGCGATCAGCACTGATTGACTTGAGCCAGGTATTGTTTGAGCGCCTGCGCGATCTGATCCGGGCACGATGTACCTTTGCCACGACAATTGATGCCTTCGAGGCGTTTAATGACTTCTTCAACGCGCATGCCTTCGATGAGGCGTGACACGCCCTGACTGTTACCGTGACAGCCGCCGATCGTTTTCGCGGATTTCACGATGCCATCTTCAATTTCAAACGACATATACTGAGCACAGACGCCTTTCGGTTCGTATTCAAATAACATGATGTATCTCCTTTGATCATTCATCAAACGCCGACACCGCATCGGCAGAACGGCACAAATATAATCACGTGCGCTCGATCGACAAGTCACGTCCTGCCCCTCGCGCGGTGCTTCTTCACAAATCTGACCGCACAAACGCTGTTTCACAAACAGGTCAAAAGGATTATAACGCCGCGCCGCTTCGCGCCTTTCGCGTTTTGGCTTATCCCCTTAGCGGCAAGCTGGCCGCTGCATTCCAACCTCATTCATTACAATATCATGCAGGAATTTCGTAAATACATTTGGGTCCTTCTCACGGCACTCGCCTTCGGCACGATGGAAATTGCGCTCAAGATCGGCGGGTCGTCATTCGATGCGTTTCAACTCACCTTCTTGCGCTTTCTCATCGGTGGGCTGTGCCTGCTTCCCTTTGCGCTCCGTGATCTCAAAAAACGTGGTCACGTCATGACGCGTCGCGATTGGGGCTTCGTAGCCGGCCTGGCCTTCATCAACGTCGTCGTCAGCATGACCCTCTTCCAGATGTCCGTCATGGCTTCCAATGCCAATTTGGCCGCGGTTTTGATCTCGTTCAACCCCATGTTCACGATGATCTTTGCGCACTTTGTCGCGAACGAGCCATTCACCAAAAAGAAAGCGCTCGTCCTCTTCATTTGCATCACCGGTCTTTTGCTCGTCGCTTCGCCCTGGAGCCTCGCCGCGGGCAATTCGGTCTCCGGCATCCTGATGGGACTCGGCGCTGCCATCATGTTTGGTCTCTACACGGCGCTCAGCAAGCGAAAGATCGGCCAGCTCGGCGGCATGGCTCTCAATAGTTTTAGCTTCATCATCGGGGCGATTCTCGAACTCCTCGTGGTGTTGCTGATGGGCCGGCCAGTCATCGCCGGCATCACGGTCGATTCGCTCCCAGTCTTGATCTACATCGGTTTCGTGGTTACGGGCTTCGGCTACTTCTGCTTCATGAAAGCTGTCGAAAAAGGCGGCGCCTCCACCGCGTCCTATGCTTTCTTCGTCAAACCCATCATCGCCATGTGTCTGGCCGCGGCGATCCTGGGCGAGGACATCACGTGGAATATCGTTCTGGGCATCGCCATCATCGTTGGCGGGTGCTTCTTTAACGCCTATAAGCCCAAAGCCATAACGTCTTCCGAACAAAAAGCTTCCTAGCGATCGTTCTTTTAATTTTGAGGGGGAAGTCTCCCCCTACGCGGCTATTTTTTCATGAAGCTGCGTAGTAAACTACGCAGCTTCATGGAAAAAATACGCCGCTACCCCTTCGCCTGGCAGGGCCCTGGTCAAAGTGTCAAAATAAAAAAAGGCGCGTAGATTCGTCATCTCGCGCCTTATTTCGACGATGTCGATCGTTAAAACTTAGTCGACATCACATTGAATGCTGTCAGAACGCTTGTTGCCTTTGTCTTCGCAGCTCTTTTGATAGCCGCAGTCGTTCTCTTCAACGAGCAGGTAGTAATCACCAGCTGAAAAACGCGTACAGACGTATTTGTCTGAGTAGAATTGGTGATAGCACCCAGAAAAGTCTTTGGATGTGCATTCATCCCCAGATTCGTAGCTGTCGAAAAATTCGCTCGTGCAGTCGTAATAATAATCTCCGACTTTTTTGCAGGCGTCGGCATTTTGATCGAAGCACCCGACGACGTCGATATCCTTGCCTAAATAATCAAACGCAATGTCGCAGACATAGCCGTCTTTGTAGGCTTTTTCGCAGTCGATTTTTTCAACTTTGTAGCTACCATCATCCTGTTCAACACAGCCAATGGCTTGGGTTTTTCCAAAACAGGTTTCTGCAAACGTCTCAGGCGCGCATTTTTGGCCAATGCTGTCCTGGGTCTTGCGACAGGCTGCAGAAATTTCGCCATTGCAAACTTCACCGTTTGCGCAACGAACCGTTTTGATCTTTCCATCGACGCATTTTTTGATGCTTTTGGGCGTGGCACAAGTGTTTTTGAAATCGGCTTCCGTGCATTCGACCGTGCTCAGCGGATCACAGGTATGCGTCGTGTCGTTGCAGGCTGTGTCAGCAGGACAGTCTTGGGATACGACATGACCCTGTTCACAGACATAACGCGCGTCTTTGCCGTTGCATTTGGGAATGTAGTCGCTTCCACATTTTGTATTGTCGCAATTGTCGCCTGTGCAGGTTTGCGGTTGGTCGCAGTTGTCGCCCGTGCAGGGTTGCGGTTGGTCGCAGCCTTCGCCTTGACACGGCGAGGACTGGCTTTCGCAGGCGGCTTTTTCGGGATTACAGGTTTGGCCAGCGCCGCACTTGACTTCTGAGATCACGTTGTTCACACACATTTCACGTGCTGTTCCGTCTTCCGAGCATTTTACGATATACGTATCGGGGTTGCAGGTCGCCACTTTGTTGCTGTCGTCTTCACAACCCGTGAGCGCGAGCAGACAAACACTTGAAATGCTGATCATGTGTCGAAGTTTCATTCATCTTTCCTTTGCTTAGGCAGAAAACGCGGTTGGAAACACACCAGCCGCCGATTGGGGCGAGCCATATAGCAAAAATTGATGAAAAAGTAAGGTCAAAGCGCGTCAAATTTTGGTGGAGGCAACGGCCTTATCAACGCGCAACGTCATGACTCGACTCAATGCATTTGCACACTCTAGGGCAAAAATGGTTTATCATGGGCTTACCAAACGTTCGTGATTTACTGAACCAACGCATTTTCGCATCAACCAAGCTTACCAAACGTTCGTGATTCCCTGAACCAACGCATTTCCACATCAACCAAGCTCCGCTGGGGCGATAGATTTTTAGCCGTGGTTCTATTGACCCGGTTAAATGAAATGAGCGTCCAATGAAAATTTCACATTGTCATCCTGTTCAGCACCTTGTTGAGGTGTTGTCATTTGGTAGCAAGATCCATCAGCTCGTCGAGGTCATCAACAGTGAGATCGCAGCGCCTCAGTCTATCGTGTATCGACCGATCTCTCATCCAGCCGGGTTCTCAAACCTGATTGAAAAGCGACGTCTCACGGTCGTTGAAGCTTACGTGCGTTTGATCGCGCACAGCGATAACGATTCATACAGTGATCGCATTGAAGCCTTGCAGACGTTGATGCACTACATTCAGTATGGTGATTCGACGACGATGCCCATTAACATGGCGCGTGTTCAGATCGCGCTGATGAAAAATGCCGTCAAAATGCGTGGAAATCGACAGGCTCAGCTCGAACTCATGAGCGATTTCATGTGGGCGTCGACTGGAAAAAGACGAGTGATCAAACAGCTTCTGAACGAGCTCGATTTGATCGAAGTGGATGAAACGCCTCAGAATGATGATGTGACCGTTTCGTGGGACGATCATTTACACGACTCAATGACGGAAGGAAGAAAGTCACCGACTCAGCTCGTCTTGGATGCATTCATTAAAGGTATCTCAAGAATCACGATTTCGTATTATGACTTCGACAATCGAAAAAACCTCGAAGAGATTTTTCTGGCTTCGCGTATTCTCAATATCCGGGTTCAGGTCGCCATTGCCTTTAGTGTCGGAGATCGTGGAAAACGGCATCGTTATCTATTCATTCCACCAAACTGCTGGACCTTTGAGGCGCTTTGTGACTTCATGGACCGCAATCAAAGCGCTCTTTTGCCATTCTTGAATGGCGTTCGTGAGAATAAGTTAAGGCGTCAGTCTTTGATTCAACGTCTGTTAAGTCACTTTAATGAGTGTGTTTTGCCAGACTTCAATCAGCCTTACCAAAATTTGGAAGCGTTGGTTCTGTCGCCCATAACGTGGGAAGACATTGTAGACTCGAATCGTCATGGACAAATGAATCGAATTCATTTGGGCTTGATCGTGTATGAGCGGATGAGCGAGGTTTGCCAAAAACGCGTTCTATATCTCAAAAGCCTTCTTGCATGTGCTGAACCGGATTCCGATAATGCCCGTGAACTGGCCACACGATGTCAGGATGTTGAAAAAGCGTATCACGAATTGACGCCATCCTTGTGTGCACAGAAGTACATTGCTTCCGCTCAGATCGAGGATTATGACTCGGTATTTCATGATGAAAACGACGTTTTGCCGCAACTTGCCGCGTGCGGCGCTTATGTGGCGTATATTCGCATTTGTGAGTATGGTACGGCGGATGCCGTCCAAACTGTGATGGATCATTACGAACATATCACAGATATTGAGGGTTATAATCTTGTCGCAGTGCAGAATCTTGGACAGGAACCTTATGTTGGAATGGCACGCTTGATTCGGGCTTTGCATCAGAATGACGTTGAAGGTACAAGACAGTGGGCTCATCAGCTTGGGGCGAAAGACCGACCAATCCAGGAATATGAAAAAATTTGCGCCGTTCTGCAGCAACGACCGTTTTATATTCGTTGCGCTTCTGATTCGGTGGGGTGGTCATCCAGAATTCCCGGTATGGGGTTCTTTCCTCAAAAATGGCTTTCGACCAAGCGATTTAAATCGATTCAGAATAGCGGGCATCAGGCATTGCCGAGAGAAGTGGCTGAGATTTTGACGGCTCATCGTGAAAAAGAAGATGAGATGGGCGTGTATCAGCTTTCTACGATGGCACTGGGGGGAGAATGGGGCTCGTGCGACAGGATCATGGCAAAACAGCAGGGCGGCATTCGTCTCTTTTGGCGATACTTGAACATTAATGTCCGATGCCTCATAAAAATGGCGATCGGTTTCGTGCCAGCACTCTATTTGGGCGTCGAGTACGCTATCCTTTGGTTCGTGTTGACCGCATCGCGAAATGCGATTGTCGACCTGATCGCAGCCTCTGGTATTGGCCCGAAAAACTGGAAATTAAGTAGTATTGATCGCGAAAACCTTTGCACTTCCTTGTTCTTTACGGGCTTTTCTGTGCCGATCATGTCTGCCGCAAAATATGGGTTTGACGTTTTGTGGACAGGACCACTTGGCATGGAAGCAGAGGGCTTTGCCTTCACGCTCATTAAGTTCTGCGTCATTGCGCTCGCCAATGGCACCTATTTGGCCACGCACAACACATTTCGAGGTTTTGAAAAGTCCGCGATACGTGGAAACTTCTTCAGAAGTATTCTGAGTTGGCCTTTGGCCACGTGTATGTCCTTCTTCTTGACACCGCTTGGGGTGCCCGATGTCGTTCAGGCCAAAATGGCTTCTGAGATCGTAGCCGGCTGCATCGAAGGGAGCGTGAAATACCGCAAGCACATACGTCAGACCCGAAACGCTCTGCTTGAAATTTATAGACAGCTTAACGACACGAATGCCGTGAATGCGATCATGGCTCGTCTGGATGTTCTGTATTTTTGGCGGCATATCGGTTTGGGACATCGCGCACTTGAGCGTTTTTTGAAAAAAGATCATTTATCAGGACTGTCCAAAGAGGATTGCACCTGCATAGAACAAGGCGATCAGCAGATCACAAATGCCTTTGCAGATAAGCGAAATCTTGAACAGATGACGTATACGACGCTTCAATACTATCCAAAAGAGGCTTGGACCGCATTAACAGGATTAGCTCGGGATAACTATAAAGCCTTTCAGGCTTGGTTAGAGCGTGTCAAAAACAAGGAATAGGAGGAAAAATACATGCTCGTAAAGATAGTTTTGCTTTATCTTGCTATCATCAACTTGGTCGCATTCATCATGTATTGGCGAGATAAGCGAAAGGCGAAGAAAAACGTCTGGCGAACGCCCGAAGCAACGTTGATTGGCGTCGCCGCGATCGGTGGCTCCATCGGGGCATTGGCGTCCATGTACATTTTTCGTCACAAAACACAGCATGCGAAGTTCAAATACGGTGTTCCCGCGATCCTTATTGTTCAGATAGCACTCGCCGTGGCGTTGTACGTGCTGCTGTAACGAACAACGAAAAAAAAATTAAAAAAAAAGTTGACTACACGCACCTACACGCGTATAAGCCTCGCCTCGTCAACGGGCACCAAACCTGCTGACACGATGAAAATTGAAAAGAAGAAAGTGATAGAGATATGGGCGATGAATCGAGAGATTCATCACAACATCAAGTGTCTATGTAGAAAAATCTACGAGGTTAATCCTCACGCTTCTTTGTTTTGAAGGAGTGGGATGAGTGATTAAGCTATAAAGGGCATGCGGTGGATGCCTAGGCGCTGAGAGGCGATGAAAGACGTAATAGACTGCGATAAGCTTCGGCGAGTTG
>JAZUKH010000119.1:0-5543 GCA_045643185.1 Myxococcota bacterium
GGACTTCGGGGGCGTTTTGGGGGATGTCCGTCTGGGGGAGTTCTTCTTTGTGGGTTCGGCTTGAAACGGCGACCAGAAGCATCAGCGAGATGGCTGACAGTGGGATCATGGTGGCGAAAAAGTCGAGTGTCGGTATTTGGAACGCCGTGTATAGAAAGAGATTTTGTGGATTTCCAAGTGGTGTGGCCATGCTGCCGAGGTTTGCGGCGATGGCTTCGAGCGTGACGAGCCTTGGTGCGACATCCAGACGGTTGGTCTTGGAGAGCAGCATCATGGTGAGTGGCACGATCGAAATGAGCGCGACGTCGTTGGTGAGCACCATGCTGGTAAAGAAGGCCAACGTTGCAAATCCGAAGGTGAGGCGACGCGTGTTGTGTAACGTGTGGATGAGGCGCAGGGCGAGTTTGTCCATGAAACCGAGTCGTCGAAAGGCCATGACGACGACCATGAGACAAAACAGCAACCCGATGACGCGCCAATCAACATAATGAAGGTAGGCGGCATCGGGTGGGACGATGCAGGCGGTGATGATCGCCAAAAAGGTTGCAATGATCAGGACCGGCTGGTGGCGAAAGAGGCGTGTAGCAGCGCCGCAAAATAGAGTGATGGAACGCATGAACGACGACTAGTAGGCGCTGTCTTCCGTGACTTTGATCTGTCGATCGTCGCCGAAGGTCTTGGATTTGGGTTGAAATTCTTTGATGTGGATGACGCAGCCTTTTTCCTCGCCGCCCTCGAAGGTGCACTCACGGGCTAATTTGCCTTCTGGTGTGTAGAGTTTCCAGATGCCTTCTTCAAAGTTGTTGACGAATTCGCCTTCGCCCATGAGGTGGCCATTTTTGTAGAAGATCTCGGTTTTTCCGTGAATGACGTTGTCTTTGAAGTGTTTGATGCTTCGCTTTTCGCCGGTGACGTACCATTGAGTCCATTCGCCAACGCGCATATTGTCTTGCATGGTGCCTTGCAGGTCGATTTTTCCATTTGGGTGGTACTCGATCCACTCGCCGTTAAACTTATCATCGCTGAAATTGGCGCGTTTTGTCATTCGACCATATCGGTCATACTCCAACCATGTTCCGATGCGGCCATTTGGGCCGACGCAATAGAATTCCGGGTAACTGGAGTCCATTTTTTCAACGCGTTTGGTGCCATCTGGGCAGTTTAGGTTTTTACCTTCGGCAAAGGCATTGACGACGAGTTCGACGCCATTTTGAGTCTTGTTTGGATCGGCCTGATCGTTTTTAGGCGTCTGATTTTGGCATGCCACGAGGCAGACGAGCGCAGCGATAGAAAACGTAAAAGTTTTGAAAGACATCAGAAATCCTGTTTGGGAGCGCGGTGCGTAGACGTAGTGCCGCGCATAGATCATGTTAGACCAGCGAAAGTGGCGTTGCATGCCATTTTCGGGACCGAAAAAACGGCGCTCCTTTCTAGTTTGGTTGGCTTGGATTTTCAATGTTTGTTTTCGAGATCGGGATAGGGGATCAAGACTCACGGCTTGTGTGGGTGAACTTAAAAATGCTTTACAATTAGCGCAGTTTGTAGAAAATGCGTGCATTTGCGGCCATTTTGTCGTGTTTCCATGGAGGTTGATACATGAAATTAGTGAATGAGAAGCTGGCCAGATTAAATAACCCGCGCCTTGAAGAAGTGATTGAAAAATACGTCGAGCTTTGCGAACCGGCGAGCGTGACCGTGTTGGATGATTCTGAAGAGGATGCGCGCTATGTGGCGCGTCGGGCTCGTGAGAATGGTGAAGAGACGGTGTTGGCGATTCCGACGCACACCTACCATTTTGACGGCATTCAGGATCAGGCGCGTGACAAAGAGCACACGAAACTGCTCATTAGCCAGCCCGTGAATTTTGGCTTTGCGACGAACACGATGGATCGTGCCGAAGGCCTTCGTGAGATCGAAGACAAGCTTCGTGGCATCATGCGCGGCAAAGAAATGTTCGTTCGTTTGAGCTGTCTTGGCCCAGTGGGATCCGTGTTTGCGATTCATGCGGTTCAGATCACGGATTCAGCGTACGTGACGCACTCTGAATCGCTGCTTTATCGCAGTGGTTACGAAGCCTTTATGAAAGCCGCCAATAAAGACGATTTTCTGGTTTTTGTTCACAGTGCGGGTGAATTGACAAATGGTGTGACCAAGAACGTTCAGGATCGCCGTATTTACGTCGATCTTGAGGGTGAACAGGTCTTCTCGGTCAACAATCAGTATGCGGGCAACTCGGTTGGTCTTAAAAAATTGGCTTTCCGTCTTGCGATAGCGCGTGCGCACAAGACTGGGTGGCTCGCTGAGCACATGTTCCTGATGGGTGTTCACGGTAAGCCGGGCCGTACGACGTATTTCTCGGGAGCCTATCCTTCGGCCTGCGGTAAAACGTCGACGGCTATGATCCCCGGTCAGTCGATCGTTGGTGACGATATCATTTATGCCAAGAATATTGATGGCGTTTGTCGTGCCGTCAACGTTGAAAAAGGCATATTTGGCATTATCGATAATGTGAATGCTGAAGACGATCCTGAGATCTATAAAGTGCTTCGTGGCGGCACCGAGTGCATTTTCTCGAACGTGTTGATCTCGAAAGATGGTGAACCGTACTGGTGTGGTAACGGCGTCGAACCGCCCGCCGAAGGGGGCAAGCACTACCTCGGCAGCTGGAAACCGGGCGACGTGGATAAGGATGGCAAGGCCATTGGGGTTTCGCACAAAAATGCGCGTTACACGATCGCGTTGGATTCGTTGACGAACCGTGATTCGACGCTTCATGACCCGGCTGGTGTTGAATTGAGCGCTATGGTCTATGGCGGTCGCGATTCTGACACGAGCGTGCCTGTCCTCGAGTCGCTGTCGTGGGAACACGGCGTTCTTCTTGGTGCCTGTATCGAGAGTGAAACGACGGCTGCGACGATCGGCCAGGTCGGTGTGCGCAAACACAATCCGTATGCCAACCTTGACTTCATGACGTTGCCGCTCTCCAAATACGTTCAGGATCACCTCGACTTCGCTAAAGGGCTCAAAAAGGTGCCCCGAGTTTTTGTCACCAACTACTTCCTCAAAAATGACAAGGGCGATTTCCTGAATCACAAACTGGATAAGAAGATCTGGATCCTTTGGGCGGAAGCGCGCGTTCATGGTGAAGTGGATGCCATTGAAACGCCTGTGGGATATATTCCAAAATACGAAGACCTCAAACGCCTGTTCAAAGAAGTCTTCAACAAGGATTATACTGAAGCTCAGTATAAAGAACAGTTTACGGTCCGCATTGACGCCTATCGCGCCAAGTGGAATCGTATGGTTGAGATCTTCAATGCCTACGAAATGCCTGAAGTCTTTAAGTCTGAACTTAAAGCCCAGTGCGATCGTCTGGCGCGTGCCTAGTTCCTGGTGATGTGGGTGCGGCGTTTGGCTGCGCTCACGCGACCAGCTCTGCAACTCATCATGGATTGAAACGACAATGACGCTATACGCTTACGACATTTATTCCGGTTTTATTGAGGATACCCTCAATGTGGTCGGTTCCCGCGACATGACGCTCGTTGAACGCTATCAGCGTTTGGGTGATTTTTCTCAACGGGTTTTGGGTCTTCCCGAAGAACTGATGCCAGGCTGGCGCGAAGCCATTGAACAGCTGATCATGGAGCCGCCTGAAAAACTCTCGACGGTAGCGCAGGCGACTGCGATGATCATGATCATGCGGGATGCCGGACAGCGTCGCTTCCGTTTTATCGTGGATAATCGCCAGGATAGCGTGTTTGCGCCGATCTTTAATCATCTTGAGCAGCCAGAAGCCGGTCGTGACTTCGTTTTGAGCCCCATAGCCAAGTTGACGAGTCCGGTCAACAGCATCGCATGGGGTTATCTCGATATGAACCAGATCGAGAATCTGCTCAAAAATGCGTTTGGTGACGAGAGTTTTAAGCAGAAAAAGACGGCGGTCATTGCCGGTCGCTTATCCCACATGGCACGTCCGGATGCCGAACAGGCGCTTATCGATGTCGGTATCGACACGCAAAACTCGATCTCTCATAACATTGACTACCTGATTATCGGTTCCAAGGGCACCGGTGGCACGAAGCACGAAAAAGTAGAAAAGCTTCAGAACACGGGGCGTGAGATCCAGGTCCTCGACGAGGAAGGTTTTGATGCGTTGCTTCGTTCACCCAAACGTCCGCCCGAAGACTGGAACGAAAATTTGAAGGAGATGTTCGAAGACCTCGTCAGTTCGTTGCGTCACGTGTGGGCCTTTGGACTTGATCTTTATTGCATTTCATACGCTTACGATCCCGACGAAGATTCGCTCTAGTTTTCGGTTTCGTGCGCTTAACCGTCTTAGTTTTAGACGATGTTTCAGACGCCACATCTTCGTTACACCGCTTTTTCAGATTTTCTGAGCGGTGTAACGCTCATGCCTCGTGATCAGGTGCCTCCGCATCTGGTCAGTGATTTTTTTAGATCACGGGACGACGCCTTTGCTGGTGTGTTGTCGCAGGACGAAGTGATGGAGGCATTGCGTGACCTTGGTGTGACACCGATTTGGTCAGCTCAGGGTCATCACCACATCTGGCTGGCTATCGAGCGGCCGTTTGAGCATTGTCACGTTTTGTCGGTTTTTACGGAAGTGCGTGGTGAGGCCGAGCTGTTGATGCACGCCATTTTGTGGTTGGAGTACACGGTGTTTGAGGCACAGCAGCTTGTATTGCCGAGCGTTTGTGTCGAGCATTTGCGGCTGCAGAACCCGTTGGCGGATTTCGGCACTCGAGCCCCCTTGCCTGGTCAGGATTTTCCCTCTTCGGGGTTGTATTCGCGTGTTTTTGGACTGGCTCGTCTTGTCGGTGCTAAAACAGGCGCCCTTTGTTTGACGGAGGTGCCTCAGTTTTTTCACACGGCCTGTCTTTTTTCGGAGCGTTTTAGCTTTGTCGATGCAGAAATGCGCGCCATTTTTGGAGCAATGCAGCAGGATCTGTTGGGTGAAAGACGCGATTTTAGCGCAATCGCCGAGGTGTCTCGCGCATTTGAACGAGGCGAAGTTTGGTGTGATGATCAGGTTTGGGCTTGGCCGACGGAGCTTCAGGCGTATTCGATCGACCGGTCTGTTTGCTTTGATCGAACCGTGTCGCCATACCCGCATCACTTTTCTTTGAAAATCGGCACTTGCAACAATGAACGGGATTAGGCATAAAGAACGCGCTTTTTTTAGGAGGTCTTAAAAATGTCTTATGCCATTCGTTATACGATTAGTGCTTTTAGTGGGGCTTATGCCCTGAAATACAGTGTGACGATCCACCATGCTGAATGCCTGAACGGGCTTTTGACCCTGGCAAAAGCGGATCCGTGTCTCGCAGGATTTGCCGCTGGTGGCGCAGTTCGACAGTATGACGGCTATGACGCGTTTAATGCTATCATGAAAGTCGTGAAATACATGATGAAGGTGCCGTCGCGGACATTCTGCACGAAGATCGAGTTGGTTCAGGGGAATCAGGTCATTGAAGACACGTTATTTTCGGATGCGGACGAGGCTGGTGTGATTGAAGTTG
>JAZUKH010000120.1:0-7906 GCA_045643185.1 Myxococcota bacterium
CAACATAAAACCTACATGTAGGTTTTATGTTGAGCCCCCTTATTATATGTGTCAAAGGCGTGATTTTTTCCTAAAAAAGTTTGTGTCGATACAATTTTTTGGTCATTGACTTGGTTTTAGGGCGAAAGCGGGTTAAAACCTACATGTAGGTTTTGAGTTAAGCCCCCCTTATTATATGTGTCAAAGGCGTGATTTTTTCCTAAAAAAGTTTGTGTCGATACATTTTTTGGTCATTGACTTGGTTTTAGGGCGAAAATGGGTTAAAACCTACATGTAGGTTTTGAGTTGAGCCCCCTTATTATATGTGTCAAAGGCGTGATTTTTTCCTAAAAAAGTTTGTGTCGATACATTTTTTGTTGTTTCAATGCGTTTGGGCGACGCGTTGAAACAGGGCGCGCATGGCTTGTACATGTGCCTGGGGCGTGTAGTGTGTGCGAGCAAAGTCCTGGTTGATGCGACCCATTTGGTGGCACCGGTTGGGATCTTCGGCGAGTGTTTTGAGGGCTTCAAGTAGGGCTTGGGCGTCTCGTGCGGTGATTGCGTCAAACTCGTCGTTGCCAGGTTGGGTGCCCATTTCCGTGGATTCGCCAAAAAACACAACGCCGTTTGGGTTACTCGCAAAGATATCGGGAATGCCTCCCACGGGTTTGGCCAGGATCGGTAGGGCAAAGTGCATGGCTTCGAGGATGCAAAGCGGCTGACCTTCGAAAAACGAGGGCATTACGAAGCAATCAGCCTGTTTGTAGGTGTCCATTTTTTCGATGCCTTCAACTGTGTCATGCCAGTGAACGGTGTCTGTGAGTTCGTTTTGTGCGATAAACTGTTCGACGTCGTCCCCCTGGTTTGGGATCTTTGGACCAACCAGGTCGAAACGCCAGTTGAGACCGAGTTCGTGTGCGCGTTTGGCGGTTTGCAACACGGTCATGTAGCCTTTCATCTTGAGCATATTGCTCAAGAAGAGAATGCGAAATGGCTGGTCTGGCGAACGCATGGCGCGCGTAAAGTCAGTCGAGGCATCCATGACATCGGGCGCAACGCCGTTGGGCACATCCGCCAGGTGAGACACTTCAACCAGTCCATTGAACATCGTTTTGAGCGAAGGACTGAGCACGATGACCGTGTTGAGGGTGGACAAAAGGCGTTTTTCGAGGGCTCGTAATGGCGCCGGTAAAGCGTCGAATGCGATGCGATAACCGCTTCCGTGAATGTGCACGACGCATTCTTTTTTAAAGAGTTTGGCGATGGTCAAAAACACCATGTCTCGCAGAATCGATGCTTTGCCATAACCCATTTGAAGGTAGACGATGAGTTCCTTCTCTTTGATGCACAGGCCGATGAGGCTCGAAGCAATGCCGCTTAGGCACAGAATACGTCGAAGGAATGCGTCACCGCCGACAGATTCGTTAAAATTGAGGCGATAGAGCTTAAATTCGTCTGGATCGAGGCCGTCACTGAGGATCTTGGCCGCGAGTGCTTGACCGGTGATGGGTGGCGGGAAAGCCGCGATCATAGCAATCTTAGTGGTTTGCATGATAAACCTCGTTATATGAGATCAGGCGGCGTATTGAGCGAAGCGAAAAGCCGCCTGGCGGGGGCGTATGGCGAAGCCATAGCCCACGCCAAGACAATACAGGAGCGTGGCAGGCGGCGTATTGAGCGAAGCGAAAAGCCGCCTTGCGGGGGCGTATGGCGAAGCCATAGCCCACGCAAAAAAAAGATGAAAAGGCGTCGGCGCGCTTGTGAACGAAAAAAGCGAGGGCTGACAAGCGCGATGTGGTGCGATTAAACGCGATTGATGCGGCGACCCAACACAGAACTCGCTTTGAAAGCGATATTTCGACGCTCGCCGATGGCGACGGAGACGCCGGTTTTGGGGTTTCGTCCAAGGCGTGGCGCGGTCACTTTCATTGCAAAGGTGCCAAAACCACGGATCTCTAATTTGTCGCCCGAAATGAGGTCGCGCGTCATGGTTTCGATGATGGTGTCGATGACGATTTGCGCGCGTGCCATGGGAATGTCACAGCGGGTGGCGAGTTGGCGAGTTAATTCTGTCTTGGTCATGATCGTTTTTGGGGTGTTAGGTGATGACGATGGAGCGAGCTTCAATACTGCACGGATCGTATTGTTTGGCGAGGTTTAGCTGTTGCAATGCCGTGTCTTTTTGACCATTTTTGAGGGAAGTATGAACCTGTTCGAGCAGGTTGGCACAGGTCTGAATGTTGTTGGCATTTTGTTGTTTGTAATTTGCCATCCAGTTTTTGTATTGCTCGAGTGAAAGTCCGAAGGATTTTCCCTCACTTCGCGAGATGTCCATGTAGATCTCGCGTTTGATGGGGTGTTGAATGATCTGATAGGCCTCGTTGAACGTCTGATAGGCCATTTCGAGGCGTTCGACGGTGTCGGTTGAAAACTTCGTGGTGTAGGTATCCGGGTGCAGGCTTTTGACGATGGCGTTAAACGTGCTACGGATCTCTTCGCGTTCGACGTTTTGGTTGAGTCCAAAGATGGTGAAGAGCGTGCCTGTTTTGACGACGCGTTCGGTTCGAACGAGCTCAGACAGCGTCTCGGCTTCCGTCATTTCATCGAGATTTTGGAAAGGCACACGTTGAATGCAAGTCGAGGCCGTGGTCGCAGGTTTGTTGTTTGGAACGTACTCGGTGAGTCTCGGCGAGACCGTAGGCATGGGGCGTTGTGGCGTCTGAGCCTGTGAAGCATCAATGGGCTTGGTAGAAGCGACGTTGCCGGCGAACATGGCATTGCCGGCGTTTGAGGAAAATTTTTCGGCGTTTGCCATTTGCGCTGCGGTGAAAGCCGTTTTGACGCTGGCCGGGTTGGTCTGTTTGACAACATCATTGGCTTCGACGACTTCGCCAAATTTCTGACGTCGTCCGAATTGTGAATTGCTATAGTTTGTCGCAGGTTGTTGTTGTTCGCTTGTGATCTGCGACACAGGCTGGGTCGTAGAGACCCCGTACGCGAGGGGGGCTGTTTGTGCGACGGGTACGGGCTGGACCTTGGGTGCAGTCGTCGCCGATGGCGACGGACGGGAATATTCGCCAGAGCCTGACTGTGAGTTCATGCGACTGCGGTCGCCACCGAGTGAACTCTGCGAAGTCGTTCGCGCATATTCGCCTGAAACATAAGAATATTCGCCGGAGATACGTCTGTGTTCGCCACTGACGCGAGCATGTTCGCCTGACACGCGTGAGTATTCACCGGATAGGCGCATGCCGGGTCCTCTGCTCATTCCGGATGAGGCTGAACGACGCTCACCAAATTGAGAGGTATTGAAGGTCTCCACGCCAAAACTTGAGCATTCTGCATACGAATTTCTTAAGCTTGCATTGGTTTGTGGCGTTGCTACGACCCGGTTGGAGGTCGAGGAGATTCGACGCTGAACACCGAGATTGGACGCGGTTGGACGTGTAAAGTGCGAAGCCGATTGCGCGTTTGGATCGTCTTTTGGTGCATCCGTTTTTTGTGCAAGGAAGAAGTTTCGCAGTGGTTCAATGACGTCTGGTGTGAAGGGGACGTTCAAGATGACGCCGGCGCGCTGTCCATAACCAGCTTCGACGGCTTCTTTTCGGCGCAGCATACACTTTACCACGGCCGGCAGTGTGATCGTCTGTGACGTTTCTCGAATAGAAAGCGTCAAATTGACAGCAGTTCCTGCCTGCATGGCTTCAAAAACTTCGACGAAGAGTTCTTGCCTAGACAGTTGAGACCGGTAAATATCGAAAGCATATTCACGGGTCTGAAAAATTCTGGTGAGTTCAGCCATAATTTGTTCCTAACTATGACGTCTTGGCAAAAAGTCTACGTCAAAAGCCACGAAAATTCGTGAAAATTTAACGTCAAACGAACATGAACGATTCAATTTAGCTTAAAAAACTTATGTATGGGAAAGATAATTTTAGAGTGAATTCTTGCGAAAAAAGAGGGACGCTTCGTTTAAGCGTCCCGTTGAGTAGGCTAGTCAAAAAGTTTAATTTTAGGTTTGTTATCAGGCTTTTTCTGAGGCGGTTCAGCCGTTGTGTTTTGGGTTGGCGCCGTATTTGTTTTGACACCACTTGTGGGTCTTGGTTTTACGGTCACCTTTGTTTTGGTGAGGCTGATCGTCTGTGATTTTTCAGACTGCTCTGTGATGATGAGGTTCGCAGTGGGTTTTGAATCGCACGTTTTCGACCCTGTTTTTGCGAAACAGATGGTGAATTCCTCGTAGCCTGGTGCATTGGCGAGTGTCAGGATCGTGTCGTTATCGGCGGACGGCGTGTATTTGTAGGAGCAACGTTCCTTACATCGTCGGAGCATGACGCCATCGGCGTCGAATAGCTGAGCCGCGACAGAAGCCGGATCTACGTTGAAAGTGAAGGTGACGGCTTCGATTTTTTTGACTTCTTCTTTGAGGTCGACGTTGACTTTACCTTCGTTGTATCGGAAGAGCCCGATGGAAGCTTCAGCTTCCTCTGTGTGATAGCCTTCTTTTTCAACGATGAGTGTGAGCGGCAACTCTTCCTTCATGAATTTATGGCTGCAGGGGGTTGCACTGCAGACGACGACGGGAGTTCCCTTGATGGTGATCTTTGCGCCTGTCGGGTTTGATGTGAACTGGAATTCGTAAGACTCGTCGACCGTGGGGACCTGTACGACATCGCTGTTTGCTTCTTCGACATTGGACGTCTTTGAGACGAGGATGTATCCGACGATGAGCAGGATGATGGCGAGTAAAATGACGACGATGATCGGGAACTTATTGCTTGCACGCGAGCTTTCAGGTTCCATCTCAATGGAAGGCGCGACGGGGGACGCGAGCATAGAAGTTGCGGCTTTCGTGTTTCCGCTCGTCGGCATGCCGATGATCTTTGAGGAGATACGACGTTCGGGCGTGAGCTGAGGCGCACCGCCTTGAATGGGGACGTTGCTTTCGAAGTATTCCTCGATGGAATCGAGCGCGTTCGCGAATTCTTCGCAGTTTTGATAACGCTCGTCTGGGTTTATGGTGATGGCTTTTCTGAAGACATCGCCGATGGCACCTTCGAGCAGGAAATCTGCGATGCGCAGGTCGCCCTGACAGTGTAGCATCATGGCGTGGAAGGGGTCACCAGTGACAGCCGAGACGCCGATGAGTGCCTCGCTGAGGATGAGTGCCATCTGATAGACGTCGATGGCCGGTGTGACCTGTTGCGTTTTGATGTATTCAGGGGCCAAATATCGCGGTGTACCGAGCAACTGCCCAGCGTTTGTCAATTTTGCGACTTCACCGGAGTCAAGACGAGCGACACCGAAGTCGAGAACTTTCATCGATTCGTGAGCGCCACCTGGATCGGTAAGGAAGAGGTTTTCCGGTTTAAGGTCTTTGTGGACGATACCGAGTCTGTGTCCCTCAGCGAGTGCATCGAGAACCGGTCTGAAGAGGACGAAAGCACGTTTTGGGCTTAAAGGTCCTTTCTGACTGATCTCGTGGGCGAGGTCGTGTCCACGTAGCATTTCCATCGCGATGTATGGTTGTTGCGTTTCGGCGACGAAGCCGAAGTCATAAACGGCAACAACGTTATTGTGATGAATTTTTGCGGCGATTTTTGCTTCACGGAAGAAACGTTCCTGATAGCTTTTGTCGACACCTTTTTGGATATCCATGACCTTGAGCGCGACATCGCGGTCGATCATGAGGTGGTGTGCTTTGTAAACCGTGGCGAAGCCGCCGACGCCGAGGATGCCGACGATCTCGTAACGATCATCGATCTTCATGCCAACAGGCAGGGTTGCGCCTTTGACATCCTCTTCTTGTTCGTTTTTGTTATGACTGGTGTTTCCCGAGGGAGCGCGGTTGGTGTTTCCCGAAGGAGCGCGGTTGGGTGTGGATGGCGTTCTGTTTGCACTGACCGGAGCGCGTCTCAGGTTGGCGGATGAATTAGAGTTTTGAGTGTTCATGTCGGCTATGCTGACCGAGGAAGGAAGGCCTGGATCGCGTACGTTGTCGTTGTTCCCCATGGATTCGAGGGCATCGTTCATATCGTCGTCCGTAATCATTGTTGTTGAGCCCATTTCAACGTTTCGCTGCGGTGTAGTCTTGACTGCTGAGGGGGGTAAGCCTGGTGTGGCTGCCTGTAAACCTGGTGCCGAATTTGTTGGCAGAGGCGGCAATGTTCCACCTGTTGGTGTCTTTCTTCCCCCCGGGACTGTAATAGACGGTCTGTTGGCGCTTAAGCGTGTGGGCGGAAGGTTTGTTACAGAATTATGCAACGGCGGCAATTTTCCGATACTGCCTACAGCTGCATTATTGTCTGTTGATTTGAAATCTGACGTGCCCAATCGTGGTCTCCTAGCACAAAATAAAATCCCCCAAGCATATCTCTGTATCACAAAGTCTGCCTGTTGGCAATTTTAAGGCGCATTTTCATTGGTCTTAAAGTGACGGATTAAGGCCTTTTTGCCTCAAGGTTTAACATTTTGCAACTTTTCAGTGAGTTCGAGCAGTTGCACGCCCTGGCCTCGAATGGTGTCACTTGATTTTCTCAGTCGTTCCGAGAGCTCGTGTACGACATTCCAGAGCAGTTTGACGGCGAGCGTTCCGGAGAGGGTGAGTTTTTCGAAGTCGGCAGCTCGAATGACGAGGACGCGGCACGGTCCGACCGCTGTGACGGTCGCGCTTCTTGGCTGTCTGTCGACGAGCGAGAGCTCGCCAAAGCTGCTTCCTGCTTCCAGATCGGCTAGTTTGACGCCCGAATTGGTGACCTCACAGACGCCTTCGACGAGGATGTACAACTCGTCGCCATCATCGCCTTCGTTGATGATGATCGTGCCTGGGCAGAAGATGCGGTCAAAAATGATGGGCATGACCTGCAGCATTTCCTGGTAACTTAGGTCACGGAAAAAGCAGATCTGTTCGAGCGCGGTGATCTTGCTGTCGGTCTCAATGGAGGTATGTCTGAGGCCCGGGTCTGAGATCTCAATGCAGATGTTGGAAATGCACTGTTCGCCGTTGTGTTCATAGGCAAAGCTCGTAAGAAAATCCGAGGCTTTTTGAGGATCGACGGAGCGGTATAGCTGGGCGAGGTGTGTGGCGTTTTGAAGATAACGGTGGAGTCCGGATGAACATAGGACGATTCGGTCGCCCTGTCGAAGATCGAACTGTAGCGTATCGATATCTGCGCCGCCACTCATACCGAGTGCGCGGACGAGTTTGTCGCGGTATGGGTTGTAAATGATCTGGTCGTCGCGTTTTCCCTGTGATCGCAGGTATTCGTAGACGTTGTGATCGACGGTGAGTTGTCGGCCCGTGTCGCCGCGCAGCAGGTAGACGCGCGAGTCGCCGATGTGTGCGATGTAAGCGGTGCCGTTGGCCAGATAAACGAGGTCGCACGTGGCACACAGGCCTTTGTAGGCTGGCGTGGCTTCGACGAACTTGAAAATTTCGTGTTCAGCCTGTTGGAGCGCTTCGCAGAGCGCGGTCATGAGTAGTTTTCTGGCGTCTGGTCGCGCGTCCGAGGCGAGCATGTCGATGTGATCGCGCTTTGGCACGAGATAACGCACAATGGCTTCGCAGGTTTTTCGTGCAGCGATGGCGCCTGACTCGTCAATGCCTACCCCTGCGGATAAGACGAAAAAGCTGCCGTTTGGATCCATGGCGATGCAGTCTTCCTGCGTGTGTTTCGTTTTGCTTCGTCCAATGCATCCACCAGTTCGTACTCGCATTGTTCTTCCTCACAAAAGTCATTTGGGTTCACTTGGCCGGGGCCAAAAAAATAGGCGCCTACTATACTCCAAGTTGAGCGGCGCGTAAAATATTGTTCTGAATGTGAAATTGTGTGTGGTGACAACTCAGCTAAGGATCATAAACCATTATCATGTGTTCGTTTATTCTAACACATTTTGTTTTGGAGCAGGCCTGGGCCTGTGGCGCGCA
>JAZUKH010000121.1:0-15815 GCA_045643185.1 Myxococcota bacterium
ATTTTTGTCGGCCGTGTGGAACTCGCTTCGCTCAAACATGCCACACGGCCGTACCAACTTCAGGAACAGCTAAGGCAGATCAACGTAAACTAAAGGCGGCCGCGACGACGTACCACGTTACGTCGCTACACTTCGGCTTCGAACCAGTGGAGACGCGAGGCCCTCACGTCTCAGCTCGCCCCAATCTCAGCCTGCTTGCCTTCGGCTTCGCTACGGCTGAGATTTTGAATTCCTGACCAGACAATAAATGACCGGTTGAAGCGAATCCGTCAGCCAAATGAGCACTTGGAAGAATAATTCAACGCCAACAGCACTTGATTTCGGAAAAATTCGTAAAATTGACACATATATAATGAGTGGGGGAATGTATGTAGGCCTACATGTAGGTGAAAATTCACCAACCCGTCGGGGCAGAAATTAGAGTTTTGTCCTAAATTGTGTAAAATGCCAACAGCTGTTCGTCGTGCGCATCGTGCGTTCGGCGTTTTTTCTCTTCTTTAGGCGCCGTTAAGCGTTTTCATTGTTATGTCGCCCCGCAAGTTCATCGTCGGTTACCGGATCATCAGCCAAAAATTTTGTCGTTACCTGTGTGAAAACGGGCACAATCCCGAGCTATTTGATCCACAGTTTGGCCGATTGACGCCGCTTCAGGCCACGCACTACGTTTATCGCCAGTTGGGGCGCATCATTCTGTTGATCTTGCTGCAACAAAGTGGCGCATTTGTATATCACGCGTCCAAACAGAGTTGCACGACCGAATCTGGTTCGGGCGATCGCAATCTCGTGCAACATCTATATAGTATCAGCCACAAAGCTGGTTCGAACTTCCTGACTGACGTTCTTCAACCACTGATCCTGCAAGGCTTTGTGGATGCACCAAACTCAGTTGAATCACACGACGTGGTGTTGAACGGACTTGGATGCATCACGGTGCCCCGACTCGGCATCAACATTTTTGAGCGCGACAAACTCGACGGCCTCAAAGCCACGTTTTTACCCGACCAGTTTAAGTCACTGTTTCGCTTTTTGCGCCAATATAGCTGGACGCTTGACGAAAACTCAGCTGACGACGAAGCCAAGACCCTTGGTCCCAGTGTGCTCGCCGATATTTTCGAGGCACAACTTTTGACGAACCGGTCGAGCGGCACGTATTACACGCCAACGAGCGTCGTTCGCACCATGTGCGAACAAAGCCTCATCGCATGTTTGACTCAAAAGTGCGGTGAACGACACGCTGCGGCCATCCGCCAACTCGTTGAATCACACGACGCCAGGCTTTTGGCCGATCAACCGCGATTAAAAGCCCGTGTTCAACAAATTTTGACGAAACTCACCGTATTGGATCCAGCCGTGGGTTGCGGTGCCTTCCCCATGGGCATGCTGCGCAGCCTCGTGGCGTGCCGGCACGTGCTTGAGCCCGAATGTACGCCTGGCGAACTCACGCGGGAGATCTGCGCCAATAACCTGTTTGGTGCCGACATCGAAACCTCAGCCCTGCGCATCACACAATTGCGTTGCTATTTCGCAGCGTTGGCCACCACAAACGCGGTCGAACTCACCAATCCAACGCCATCTGGCCACTTTGTCTGTACCAATGCGTTGACGCGCAAACACTTTGCGCGCAAGCACTTCGACATCGTCATCGCCAACCCGCCTTACGGCGTCAAGATGCAGGAAAACGAAAAAACTGCCTACAAGCAACGTTTTTCTCGTCTCGAAAAGCGTTTTGACATCTACATGGCCTTTTTTGAACTGGCGCTGTCGCTCGCCAGCGAGACCGTGTGCTTCATCACGCCCGACAAGTGGCTCAGCAAATCATACGCGCTCAAGTTTCGCGAAGCGTGCATGCTTCCCTACATGTCACAGGTCCTTCACCTGGGCAACGACGTATTTGGCACGGCACTCGTCGATTCGATCGTCACGCTCTTCAACCTGCGTGGCACGCGTGCGCTGCAGTTTTTCCAGACGACTGAATCCAACGGGGTCGAGCCCGTCATGCAGATCGACAAGTCGACGCTGACCACGCCCTACCTCATCGACCAGTATTTTCACACACCCGACCCGATTTTGGCGCATTGTGAGACCCAGCCGTGTCGCTTAGAGCAATTTGCGAAATGCGAATACGCGATGGTGAGCCCAACCCTGGCGTATCAACTCAAATCGGTCATTCAGTCGAACCCAGATCCGGCGCCCGACCAGTTCAAGTTGCTGACCACGGGCTGCATCGGCAAATACGTCGATCGTTGGGGCCAAGTGACCATGAAATACCTCAAGGATCGCTATGACAGCCCAGTCATATCACTGGATGCGTGCCAACAAGTGTGTGGCGAAGCCATGGCAGACCGAATTCAGTCCCCCAAATTGATCATAAAAGGACTCAACCTGCTCGACGCGTGCCTCGACCTTTCAGGGCGCATCATGTCGACCGTCGCGACGCTGAATATCCGCACCCAGTCGATCGACTTGCTCAAAGTCCTTGCTGCGATCGTCAACGCGTCGATCACGCATGACTATATTCACGCGAAATACTCGTCGAGCAGCTTTTGCGGCGGTCTGGAATTCACGCCAGCCATGTTTAATGGCCTGCCCGTCCCTGATCTGACCGATCTGACCACTTGGAAGGACGTCATCGACCCAGTCACACAGCTGCTTGCCCTTTCTCCAAATTCGGACGCCGCCAAACAGCTCTGTCAAACGATCGACACCGCAGTCAAACGCCATTACGGCATCGAGTCCTAAAACCATACAAATTTATTTCAGTGCCATCAGATCCGACGGTTCATATCGGTTATGCCCTTGTAAACTCTTTTTATATTTCCAACATATAATCGCATCTTCAAGCCGTCTTCCTTTATTCGCTTCAAAGAAATCTCGAATATACGTATTATATTCAAATTGCTTATCTATTACGGTCTTTCCCTGCTTCTTTTCTTCTATGATTTGAAAATAAGCTTCAATAGCATCTCCATAAGTGTTTCCGGCATGACTCTTTAGCCATTTTTGAAATTGGACATTAAACGAAAAACTATTTCCAATTTTTTCCTTAAAAAAAGCTCTATGTTTTTCAGAACAAACAAAATTATCCTCAATGACTGTTTGTTCCGTTAGTTCTTCAACATGCGAAGTTACCTTTTTCGATGTTCTTTGTGTTGCTAAAATATTCCCGGTATCAAGAAAAGTAGCAATTCTATCTGTAAGTTCTACTTTTCCACCAGAAACTGGAATATTATTTTTTCGACAAAAATCAACTAATTCTTCTTTAAGATAATAAAAGCTCCTAAAAGTCTCGCAGTTGAGTCCTATTTTTAATTCTGGTCTTTCACTCATATTTTTTCCCTTAACACCCCATCAAAATCTGAAATTCGTTGCAACGTATTATCAAAATCATACTTCCTATATGAATTTCACCGGATAGATTATAAAACCTTATGTTTCTCATATTCCGCTTCGAAATGAAACGAACGATGTGCTTTTCCAAACTCAATCAAAGCGTGTACACGCTCTTCTATTGTGCCTGTAAGTTTCATTATTTTAATCGCAGCATGTAAAAAACAAATTACGTTTTGTCATTCTCGTCGAGCGAAAAGACTTCGTTTGTAATTTTTCCGCGCATCGAAGCGGGCTCGTTGAAGGGCCGCACAAAACGCAGGTAATTGGGTGAATAGCCGCCCGCCGTGGTGGGCGCATCCGCCGTTTTGGCGTGACTTGACTCCCATAGCACCGGGTATGTGCGTCCCACAAAGCGTTTAAGATTCTCAGCCGCATGCTGGTTAATACGCGATTCAGCCTCGTTCCAGCGTGCCTTCTTGACATCAGGTGCAATCTGGTTGGGCATGTCATACGCAATCGTACCCGGACGGGCTGAAAAGCGAAATAGATGCACGTCGTCAAAGCGCGCTTCGTCGATAAAGTCGAGCGTTTCTTGCCAATTTTCGTCGGTTTCGCCTGGGAACCCTACGATCAGGTCGGTCGACAGGCGCACATCGGGGATATTTGCGCGAAGCTTTTGGATCAGCTCCAAGTAAGCCGGGATCGGCGTGCGACGTCGCATGGCTGTAAGCACAGCGTCGCTGCCGCTCTGCACCGGAATATGAAAGTGCGGGCAAAGCCGTGGCTCGTTACACCACATCGACCAGAGTTCCTCGCGAATATGCCACGGCTCGATCGAACTCAGTCGAATGCGAGGAATCGAGGTCTGAGTCAAAATACTGTGTATGAGATCGGGCAAGCGACGCGCATCTTCTTTCCAGGCACCGAGTTGAACGCCCGTCAAAATGATTTCCTGGCAACCACGCGCTTCGTAGGTCGCAATGTCGTTGAGAATCGAGGCCGTGGACTCGCTTCGCTCACGACCGCGTGCCAGGCGCACGGAGCAGTAAGTGCACTGGTTGTTGCAACCATCCTCAATTTTGATGAAAGCGCGCGTGTGCGACTGGTAATTCGCGGCATTGGGTGAGCTGACATCAAACAGTTCAGCGTGTTCACGAATGTATTGCACGATGATGTCGCCGGCGCGCGGCTTGTCGTAGCCACGGATCATCAACACAGCCGGTGGTTCAAACCCGTCGTCCACATTGTCGAGCGCAAAAAAGTTTTCGCCTTCGGGCATCAGGTCAAGGGCGCAGCCCATGACCACGATACATTTTGGATTCTGACCACACAATTTACGTGCGATCTGACGGGATTTGCGCGCAGCTTCGGTCGTGACGCTACACGTGTTGAGCAAAATCATCTGTGGCGCTTCTTCCAACCGGACGATCGTGTGACCAGCTTTTTCGAGAACGCGCGCAGTTTGTTCCAACTCCGCCTCGTTGAGGCGGCAACCCAGTGCATGAAGAGCAATCGTAGTCATAAGTTCAATCGGTAGTGATCATAAATAATGAAAGAAGTTAAAACGCGCAACGCCGTTTTGGGCCCTGCCAGGCGAGGGGGTAGCGGCGTATTGGCGGAGCCAATAGCCGCGTAGGGGGAGACTTCCCCCACACGCATTTCCCCATGTGATCTGATTATTCGACGGTCTTTCCAGCTTTAAGCATGGCGCGTTTCCAATCGCTGAATTTTCCGCCATTTTGGACGGCTTCAACGGCGATGGGCATCATTTCGGGGCCTCCCTGTGCGAAAGCGTGTTCGATGAAGGCCCATTTTGCGGAAACCGAGCGGATCTCTGCTTTGCCACGGAGCTTTTGCGTGAGGCGTTTGAGACGATTTTCGACGATTTTGATACCGGCGAAGGGCAACTGATCGAGCGGCGTGTGCCGTTTGGAGACGAAGGGTGACACGCCGAGGCTGAGTCGCAGTCCGCCGAAGCCGTCGGTGATGAAACGGGCGAGTTCGTCCATATCTTCGTCGGTTTCCCCGGGCAGTCCGATCATGACGTACATTTTGACGGCCATGTTTCGTTCGCGCGCGACGCGGCCGGCGTAGAGGAGTTGTTCTTCGGTGACGTCTTTGGTGAGCATTTTTCGCAGAGCCTCTGTGGGTCCATCGGCTGCGATCGTCAGCGTTTTTAGGCCTGACGCGGCCAAGAGCTCGATGAGTGGCTCGCTGATGCGATCGGTGCGCAAGCTGGCGAGCGAGACCATGTGGCCTTCGCGGACGAGGCGTTCGACCATCGGAAGCAGCTCGGGGTGATCACTGACTGCGGCGCCGACCAGACCGACTTTTTTGACGTCCTTCGGCACGAGTGAACAGACTGTGTCAGCCGGCACGAGCCGCATCCCGGCGGTCTCTTCGCGACGCATGACGCAGAATTTGCAACGACGGTGGCAACCGCGCTCCGATTCGATCAAGAACATGTCCGAAAACTCGGTCTCCGGCGTCAAAATCTGACTCATCGCCGGCAAGACGGACTTGTCGACAAAGCGGCACGGCGGAATGGCAGTGCTCGTTGCCGGCGTCCAGACTTCGGGAATCTCGGTCGGTGCGGCATCCAAAAATAGCTTTTTGTGCGGATAACGGCGATAGACTTCGCAGAATTTCTCGATCAGGCCTTCGCCTTCGCCCAAGATCATGCAATCCGCGACATCTTTTAGCGTATCCATGTTTGAAAAACTGAGCGGCCCACCGATCAGAACGAGCGGCGCATTCACGTCTCGTTCTTTGGCGAACGGGCTCAGTCCGATCATCCGAAAACACCGGATCAAGTCTGGGATCTCGAGTTCATAAGCAATCGAAATGGCGATGATATCCATGTTGGCGAGCGGCGTCTGGCTTTCGTAGCACAAGATCGTGCGCGCGTCGTCATCATCGGGCAAAAACGCGCGTTGCGCGCAGAAATCCTCGGCTTCGTTAAACAGCCGATAGATGACCTGCATGCCCAACGAGCTCATACTCAAAAAATAGTTGCTCGGTTTGAGCAGCCCGACTTGGTATTTAGCGTGTTTATAAATGGTTCCGCGTTCGAGTTTAAGGCGGCGACTAATTTCGTTCATTTTTTACTACGGTGATTTGAATTCAGGCATCGTGGACGAGCCAACGTGCGAGATCCCAGTGCGTTTGAACACAACGGGAATGGTCATCAACAGAATTTTGAGATCCAAGAAGGCATTGGCATGTTCCACATACCAAGTGTCAAAACGGAATTTTTCTTCCCAAGAGATGGAATTTCGCCCATTGACCTGAGCCCAGCCTGTGATTCCAGGCATGACCCACTGTCGACGGATCTGATCCGCATTGTATCGTTCCGCGTATTCCATGAGTTGCGGACGCGGTCCGACGAGGCTCAATTCGCCTTTGAGCACGTTGACGAGCGAGGGCAATTCGTCGATGGAGAGGGAACGAATGGTTTTTCCAAACTCAGTCAGGCGTTCGCCATCGTGAGATACATCGGCGTTATTTTCGTTAGCCACGCGCATGGACCGGAATTTATAAAGGTTAAATGGCTCGCAATCCATTCCTGGTCGTGGCTGCGTGAAAATGATGGGCGAACCGAGTTTTATCTTGACCATGAGTGCCGTCGCAGCGAGGAGCGGAGCGATGACGGCGAGTCCAACGGCACTGGCGGTGACATCAAAAGCGCGCTTGGTCAAGCGATAAGCGATCGCCGCCCAAGATTCGGGTGCGGACGCCACGACTTTTTCGAAGCATTGTTGCCAGAGTTCGGCCATGTGACGAGCATCGTAGCGTTCCGCAGCTTTTTGTAGTTTTGGCTTGATGGCGTCTAGCGTTTCTCGCCTCGAAAAAGCGCGGAATTTTTCGACCAGCCCGTCAACATCACCGGGTTCGACGAATTCGCCGACGCACGGGCGTTGTTCCGCGTCATTGCCGACGATGAGGTGCGCCAGATCAGACTTTGTCGGGCACACGGCGAGCAGCGCACAGCCCGCGCCGATTGCGCTGTATGACTTACTGGGCACGGACGTAGCCCAGGCGCGGTTCGTGAGCGTCGCGAGCGCGACGTCTGTGTGCACAAGCAGGTCGGCCCATTTGTCATCGGGCTGCGGACCAATGAATTTGACGTTGTCAGCGCACGAGTCTTTAAGCGCAGCCTCGAGTTTGGCCGCGCCCTGCCCCGTTGAGGCAAAGACAAAGCCGACGTGTTGACGAGCTTCGTCGTCCAGACTGTTCAAAAATTGAGGAATCGCGCGTTCCAGCGTCTCGTAGTCGTGCATCACGCCCATGTTACCGACATACGAAAAGATCGTTCGCCCATTCATCCACGCGTGGAACGACGGATCAAGTGCCGCAGGCACGTTGGCAAATTCGTTGGGATCGGCGCCGTTGTCGATGATCCAAGTGTTGGGATGCACACCGTAGCGAGATTCAGCCGATTCGCGCATGACATCGCCCAAATAGACGACGCCGTCGACGTGTTTGATCGTCCAAGCATTCATGGATTCAAGAAGCCTGGTCAAAAGATTGGGCGTCATACCAGCCGCTTCAAGCGCATCCGGGTACATGTCATACATCAACGAGACGACGCTGCAACGATGGAGCGGTTTGGTCGCCGCAGCCACGAACGGCAGCACGAACGGATTCGTCGTCACCACAAGCACGGGAGCCTGAAGCGGCGACCCAGCGTTGTCGACAGTCGACGCTTTGAGGCTGTCCAAGACCATTTTGGTGGGATAACTGACCATCGTCGCCAGACGCATTGCCATGCGATCGAACTTCGTACCCTTAAAATGGCTGCGCCACTTGTCGAACGACATCATTTCGCGCATTTGAGCCGACGTGCCCAAGGCGTTCAAACAGGCCGTCACGCGAGCGAGCGGCCCACCGCCGACCGACGAAAACATCAGCGGTTGTGCTTTACGGTGGTCTTTCGCAAGCGGACGACCAAATAGTATTTCTTTGATATTTTTCATCACATTTCCTTCACTATTTGTAGCATGACTTATATTTAAATCATCGACATAATGAATATTATATATGTATTGTCTGATATTCAGACGTATTTTGGTATTCGTTCAAGAATTATTCATTCTCATGAATAACATGATGATGAAATGATTCTGTCGAATTTTGTAAACTTATGAATCTATATCATTACGGCTTGGCGTTTTCGACCTCTTTGCAATGATAACCATAGGGTGATTCGAGATCACACTGCCAAAAATAAGAAGTCTGTGTGTAAGCGGACTCACACTGAAACCTTTTATGGCAACACATACCGAGTTTTGACTCGTGATAACTATACTCACCATCCACGACACACGTCTCACATTTACCCTGATAACAGGCTAAGCGCTCATCGACACAAGCGTTTTGACATTTGCCACAGTTCATAGCATCCGACATGATTAAAGCTTCACAACCGGGTTCATTGTCACAATCGGCGTACCCCGTCCAGCAGTCCCCGATCACGCATTGACCGCCCATACACTGGATCTCAGCGTGTATTTTATCGGCACGGTCACCGGCATAGAAGTTTTCATAACAGTTATTTCCCACCGCCCCACAATGAAGCGGATTGGTCAAAAGGTCAATGTCGCACCCGTTCATGTAGTTATCGTCAGAATCCGCCCACCCGGTCGCACATTCGTTACAGGACGGTGCAAGGTGATATTCGCTCGCCAACAACGGACAACCGTCCTCTTTGTTTTCGTTATTATCGCAGTAGCCCGTTTGACAAGTCTCACAAGACGCCAGATGAAACTGCGTCGGATTGATGCATTGATGCACCACGGATTTTTGGTTCGAGCCATCATCCACGGTGATGGCGCACTCGATTTCGGTTGCCCGACATGAGCTCGCCATGCAGTGGCCGTCATTACAGATCAAACCAGCCGCGCAACCGCCCGTGCCATTACACACGTCACTCGCAGCTTTTTTACGGCAATCGTCGCAAAATGACGCGTCGTTTTTCAAATTCACGCATTGATCACGGGTATAGGTCTGTCCGTTACCATCGAGACGCGTGACGTTCTGGATCGACGCGTCGCTGCTCTCCATGCATGCACACAATGAATTGGAACAACGCGCCTGAGTATTACTCGAAATGCCGTCATAACGATGGCAATTGCCCTTCTTGTATTCATTGCTGGCACAGGTATCCTGCGTCACGCCGCAATACTCGACATCGGTCTGGGGATTCACACATCGACCGCCGCAAAAGATCATGTTTTTGGGACAAACGCATTGTCCATCCACACAAGTCATTTCATATTCATCGGCGTTGGCGTTCAACCCTTTGCACGACTGGCCGCGATAATCTTTAGAATTGGGCGAATCAGCATTACACGCGCCGCGCGCACCACAATGAAGCGCATCCGTCATCGGATCCAAACATTTTTGATCACAATAAACGCGGTTTTCGCCCTTCGAACCAGCCGAGCATTCACAGACGCCAGAAGTGCAACGCTGTCCAGCGGCGGTATCGCACCTGGCCACACGCTGCTCACCGCTTTGTGCGGTGCCCTTTTCGAGTGCTTCGTAGTTGCGGCATTCTGTCGATTTGCCACAAAACGCGTCAGAATTAGGATCGATGCAACCATTTTTGGCCGCACTCACGCTCGGGCAATAAAGCTGGCCCGCTTCACAATACTGTTTACACACGTATTTGCCAGTCGAGTTGGTCTGACAATAGATGCCAGAAGCCGTGTCGCATGCTTCCCCCAAGCTTTCGCTGGTCGCGCCACAGTTCGTATTGGAACTGGGCGATACGCAACGGCGTTCACGCGATATCGGGTCGAGCACCACGACATCGTCTTTGTCTGAACACTCGCACGCATAGCTGTTGCCAGACGCCGCGCAGTCCGCATAGCGGGGACAAGCCAACCATGCTTTGACATCGCTGTCAGACACGTCACTGAACTTGTCAGAAAGACCAGATCGGACTTCCTGAAAACGCTTTTCATAAGCTTCACAGGTCGAAATGCCACACGTATTTCGGTTCGTCGGGTCAACGCAAACACGCTCGCCCGAAGCGTCCCGGCAAACCACACCCGAACTGCAAATAAACGTTGTGCACTCGCCGTCAATGCATTCCTGGTCATCCGCACACTTGTTGGAACAAGTGCCACAGTGATCGTGTGACGACTTTAGGTTGAAGCAGTTGGCATTCACCGCCGTGCCGTCCGAGTAACACGTGGCCTGACCCTTTTGGCATTTGGAACAGATCGCCACGCCCTCGCCGTCGACCAAGTGAAGGTTATCCGGCCCAGATATGATCTCTTTGCCGATAATCAGCGACGAGCAGTTCTGCATGTTCGCGTAGCAGTTTCCAGACTTAATGAGCGCATTCAACTCGTCGATTTCGCGATCCAGACACGTGCCGTGCAAAACGCTCACGTCATCGCTATCAGCCGGAATGTTGTCGGGATTCGTCACGTAGTCGTAAGCACCACACACGTATTTGAAGCGTTTCGAGGCATTCGTTGCCAAGTCGTTCGCATTCGCAAAACGCACGATGTAGCGTCCACCTTCGAGTTCCGTACCACGGCGCTCGTACCAGAAATCGCCGGTTTCGGTCATCGTCAGGGCTTCAGACAACGTCTTAGCCTTGCCCAAAACCATGGCACACTGAACAGCATTTTCAATTTCGCAGTAATGAAACTCGTCATTCCACTCAGCATCCGCCTTCGTACAAGATTCGCGCGTCACACCATCTTTCAACGACGACGTGTCACAATAACCTTTGCACTGATACAAGCCAAGGTTTCCGACGTATTGTTCGTAAACGGAGCTATCCCACGTGCAACCGCTAACACTGGCACTCACGCCTAAAGCACAAAGCAAACACGCTGCAAAACGACTTTTATGATCCATTCCGCTCTCTCGTCTCTGGCACTGCGCCCCCACACAGTGTCCCGTTCTAACTAAACTTTTTATACTACCCCCTTTTGTCCCCGAACGCCACGAGATACGCCAATTTTTGAAATAGACCTGTTACAAAAAAAGCGCCGTTTGACGTAAACGGCGCTTTATGGATTCACTTAAGCCAGTCGAAGATTAACCCAAAGCTTTGCAGATAATACCGATGATCAACGCGATCACGCCAATGGCACCAAAGATCATGAGTTTGGTCTTTGAGCTCTTGAGGTTCTGCTGAGCTTCGATGGCCATATCGTCTTTGGATTTCGTCGAGACGATGACTTTGTTTTTGGACGTGCTTTCGAGGCTGAGTTCGCCCATTTTGTCACAAACCGTACCCACAACGGTGATCGCACGATTGAGCGGAATGATCTCTTCAATGTAGTGGATCGTATCAGGCGTACCGTTACCCATACCACCGACCATGTTCGTACTCATCATGGCGTTCTGGTTCATCGCGACCTGTGCACCCGCCATCATGTTATTCATCATGCCGTTCATGCCGTTCATGTTGTTCATGGCCATGTTGTTATTCATGCCGTTCATGCCGTTCATGTTATTCATGCCGTTCATGTTATTCATGCCGTTCATGCCGCTCATGTTATTCATGCCGTTCATGCCGCTCATGTTATTCATGGCCATGTTGTTGTTCATGCCCATGTTATTCATGCCGTTCATGGCATTCATATTATTGACGGCATTATTCATCTGGGTCGCAGCCACAGCATTGGCGACCGCAGAACCGAGATTGGCGAGGCTGACCATGAGGTTACCAACTTGAAGCTGGTTGTTGTTGGCCTGCCAATTCTGCATGGTTTTATCAACGGATTTCTGAAGTCCTTCAAACGTACCCTTGGTCGGATCGACGTTGATACAACCCGTGCCATCATTGAGAACGAACGGCGTGCTGTTGGAGCCTTGATCGAGCGTCTGGGTCTCAACGCGGGTCTTCCAGACCTGATTGCCATTAGCATCGGCTTCCTGATAACGGACCGTGTGTTTGTAGGTAACCGAATATTTATAATAGAGACAGGGCGTACCGGAGATCGGCGCAGTGAGTGCGCCCTGAGCGATGTTACCCATAACCGTAACATTTTCAGAAATGACATTTTCGCTGCCCAGATCGCTCATCGCAGCCTTGGTTTCCATAAGGATGGGGATGAGTTCACCAAGTTTACGCTGATCGGCACCACCAAGCTGAGCGATGCGCTTGGTTGCATCGTTCATTTTCACAAACATAACGATAGCAACAATAAGGCAAATAACACCGGCAATAATTAAAAGAATACTCATTCAAAACTCCTTTGATTTTTTAAAAATCGTATTGGCCAACAAGCCAATATATAATGTTTATGAAACGTTAAACTTCCTCGACTTCCATACCAGCGAGGCCGTTACTACGCTCACGTTTTTTCTTTTCGGGTGGAACTTCATCTTCAGGCACGACCGCATGTTCAGGCAATTTCACAAAATCACGCGAAGCCGTCGCGACGCGCAGGTTAAGCGCATCCATAAAGAGTTTGCGGAAAGCACCGATCGGGTTTTGATAACGCGAACCGCGAATCTCGATCGACCAGTAAAGAGGACGCTGCGGCGTTTCGGTGTAATCGCAGAAAAAGGCTTTATCCGTAAATTTCAGACAGATCTCTTTGAACACGGGAATGTCGGACTTATAAGCTTTTTCAATGAAGATCTCGTGTGCAGCGACGCCAGGTTCAAAATAGATCTCAGTCCAGGTCTCGGCGATCGCTTCGGCGACGGGTGAAGCATAGCCACGGAACGCGAGCTGCTGAACCATGGTTCCCACAGCCGATTTCGGCGGACGATAACCGGCACGTTCACTCGTAATGATCACGTCATAGCGTTTGATGCCCCGTTCAGCCTCATCGGCACTGACGTCAGCCGGTTTCGCTTCGACAACGACGGATGCGTCTTTCGATTCAACGACGTCGTCCTTCGCAGCTTCGACAGGCGCTTCAACAACGGCTTCCGCATCTTGTTTTTCTTGAACGACAACTGGTTCTTCGTTATGCTTTTCAACGTCAGAAATGATGTCTTCAGTTTTAACAATGGGTTCATCAGACGCGGCTTCAGCTGCTTTTTTCGAACTTCGTGTTTTCTTTTCTTCCGTCACCTTTTCAGTCGACTTCGTTGACGCAGACTTCGCACGGGACGATGTTTTCTTCTCACCTTGAACTTCTTTTTTGGCGGCCATGATGTACTCCACAAAAAAAATTGATAAACGCACAAAGCGCGCATTTTTTACTTCACTTTCCCCTTTGTCGCAACCTTTACAACGCCGTCTCATGCCAAAATCCCGCGCACGGTTTGCCGGAGCTGTCTTGCTTTTGAGCCTGGTCCTGCCGACCTTCGCGTTTGCCCAACCCACGAGCATTACGGAGAGGCGCACGGCCGACAAATTTCAGTTTGAGTCCTGCTATCAGAGCGAGTTTGGCAGCGAAGAAGAAGCCGAAAACTGCACGACCTGGTTCGCCGAAAGTGCCTGCAGCGGCACTTTCTGGGACAACCGTGGCGACGTCGAGTCATTCACCGCGCGTGAAAACCTCATCGAATACCTCAAAAATGCCGAAAAACGCGTCAACACCATGAAAAAGTGCGACCCCATGGGCAAAAAGCGGCTGACCATGTCGCTCATCAAACGCGACACAGATGCCGACGAAGCCACACAGCGCGAACGCTGGCATCGAGTCCTCCACGGCATGGACAAACTGTTAGCCGAGCCGCGGCGCGACATCTGCGAGACCATCGCAGAAGACATGCTTTTTGAAACGCTCATCCACGACCCAGGTTCACGCAAAATCCTGTTGACGTGCCTCAAAGAGCCAGACATGACGCAGCCCAACCAGGCGAACATGATCGCGCGTTTTTATTCGGCTGACCCGACCTCCCTCAACGATGACGCGCTCGCGGGCCTCATCATGAAAGACCTTATGGAACAGCGTTTCGAAACGGCGTTGGCTCACCTCGACCAGCTTCAACTTGCCAACCTTTCCGCACCAACGCGCGACGCGCTCATACTCCGCATCACGCCGCTCACGAAGATCCTTTTCAAAAACGCGACCCTTGACCAAGCCCTGCCCTGGCGACCTGGCTTTGAACAGGCCAAAACACCGGCACGCCACAATCGACTCGTTCTGATCGACGCACTCATCAAAGCCCCAAAAGCCCACGTGGCCTGGCTGGCCGAAGTCGAAGCCACGTACCGTCTGCCCTATGCTGAATACGACCAGATCGCCAGACGCGCCGCCGAGATTCTCGCCATGCCCCCCCGCAACCAAGAAACAACGAATTACATCAAAAGCCTTATCGAACACGCCGCTGCGCATCACCACCCGCTTTTGCTCAAAGCACTCATCCAACACCTCGCCCAACTCGACGAAAACCTGCGCGAACCCATCACGCGTACGATCGGAGAGCCACTGGCAAATGCCTTCATCGCCAATGTCCGCAATGAGATCGCCGATGCAACAAATCCAGGAAATGCCAAAAACATCGATGCCAACGCCATCGACACGCTTCAAAGCCTCCTGTCCATCACAAGCCGCGACGCACACATCCAGACCCAACTCATCCTCGGTGAATGCCTAGCCAGAACCGGCAAAACCAACGATGCGCTCAAACTACTCTACGAAGTGACACAGGCAAACCTGCCGGATGCCGCACAGGAAGCCTGGTTCATCGCCATCCAGACCCTCATCAAAACCAAAAAAGCCAACGAAGCCGCCAGTCAGCGCGAACAATTCGAAGCGCGTTACCCCGGGTCACCTTGGCTGCGCGCGCTCTGATTGACGAAATAACATTTAAGGCGTAAAATATACGCCGCTTTTAGCGAGCCTTCCGCGTCGGAGGGCGAACTCATTCTAATAAGGAGAATTGTTCAAATGGTTAGTTACAAAGAGCTCGGTCTCGTCAACACCCGTGACATTTTTGCGAAAGCTGTTAAAGGCGGCTATGCCATCCCCGCTTTTAACTTCAATAACATGGAACAGATGCAGGCCATTATTCAGGCGTGTGTCGAATGCAAATCACCGGTCATCCTTCAGGTCTCCGCTGGCGCCCGCAAATATGCCAACCAGACCCTCCTTCGCTACATGGCGCAGGGTGCTGTCGAATATGCCAAAGAACTCGGTTGCAATATCCCCGTCGTCCTCCATCTCGACCACGGTGCCTCCTATGAACTCTGCGTCGACTGCATTGAACACGGCTTCTCCAGCGTCATGATCGACGGCTCAAGCCTCCCCTATGAAGAAAACATCGCCCTCACCAAAAAAGTCGTCGATTACGCCCACGCTCACGATGTCACCGTCGAAGGCGAACTCGGCGTCCTCGCTGGCGTCGAAGACGAAGTGAAAGCCGAAACGCACACCTACACGCGCCCCGAAGAAGTCATCGACTTCGTCAAACGTACTGGCGTCGATTCCCTCGCTATCTCCATCGGTACCTCCCACGGCGCTTACAAATTCAAACCCGGCACCGATCCCAAGATCCGTCTCGATATCCTCGCTGAAATCGAAAAACAGATCCCCGGCTTCCCCATCGTC
>JAZUKH010000122.1:0-5840 GCA_045643185.1 Myxococcota bacterium
CATGCTCCTCAGGAATGACTTTTGTTGAGGGAAACATAAATAGGTGCGTCAATAAAAACGATTGGCATGTCCAAGACAATGGAGAATGTCAAACTGGCTATATGCGTCCTTATGATTCTAAGGATGATTCAACGCCATGTAACATCAATATGGATGAGTGGCATATCAACGCCGACTGGACATGCGCCGATGACTATATGCGTCCTGCAGATGACAAGGAAGATAAATCAAAGCCCTGTAGCATCAATACGAACACTGACCAACATAACTGTGGCGGTCCGGATATCGTCTGTGTAGGAGGCGAATGTATAAATAGTAATTGTGATTGTTTTTATGGTGCAACTGCAGTAAAAATTGACAATAACACCTACAAATGCGTGGATATGAATACGGATGTCAACAACTGCGGTGGCGAAGGAATCAAATGTACCGCAGATAGTAATTCAGGATTGATGGCAGCCTGTATCGACAAAGTTTGTTATAAGTTCTGCAAAGAGAGCAACGAGCTTCAATGTTCCAACAAGTGCTATTCGAGATCAGAGCTTAGCCAACTCGGCCTTGTCGATTGTACTCACTGTGACACAGATAATCACTTCTTCGCGAATGGCATTGAGACCGAGGACGATACCCCTGTTTGTGTCAAAGCAAATTGGGTTGGAGCCACTGAAGACGAGGTCAAAACTAATTGTGGTGACTGCACTGCTGGTCAGACCTGTAACAAAGTAAATGGTACCTCCAGCAAAACTAATCCTACCTATTACTGCGATGCCCCCGACACAGATCATTAGTTTAGTCATGCACCACGCGCGCACGCATAAGATGATATAACGCACAGCCCCCGGGACGTTCAAACCTCGGGGGCTTTTTTTAACAAGTATAACAACACAACCGAGTGCCACACGACAAGCTCCCAAGGGTACTCGGGAATCGTAGGATGACGAGTGCCAGTATTCCCTGCTCGTTGCGAATGCGACTGGCTCAAAACCAATGACACCGATACCCAAAGCCATTTGTAAGGAGAACATGTCATGCCAAACCAAACAGCGACGGAAAACGCATCCAATACCCAAACCAGAGAAATCAAAGTCAGTCAATACAACGTTATTTTATTAAATGACGATTATACGACCTTCGATTTTGTGATCATGGTCCTCATGAAGGTATTTCGTAAATCTGAAATGGAAGCCGCACGCATCACCCTCAGTGTTCACCAACAAGGACGAGGGCTGGCGGGCACTTATAGCCGCGAGATCGCCCAGATGAAGGTCAAACAGGTTCAAACGCTCGCCGACGAAGCAGGTTATCCACTACAGGCCGTGATCGAAGAAGCCTGATCCACAGGCTTGTGAAGCATCTTCGGCATTATTCCGAAATTATTAATATTAATATATTGTAATTTCGAAAATCGATTTTTATATTATCTGACAGATTAAGGATATACGCATGGATCCACAGAAATTCAACGCCATGATCGAAGCGGGCCGAGCCCTGGCGATCCAACATCGTCATCTGTATTACACCACCGAGCATTTTCTTGCCGCTCTGCTTCCTCAGCCTGAAGTCACCAAAGCACTACGTGACCTTGACTGCGAAGTGGATGAGATCAACGAGGAACTCGAGCACTACTTTCAGAATGACCTCGAATCCGAGACAAATCCCGATGTTCCCGACGATGAACTCGCAGAAATGACCGACTCACTCAACGCCGTCATTTTTGAAACGATGGAACATGCAGAAAGTGCCGGCGTCGCCTTCCCACGAGCCATTGATTTTCTCATTACTTTGCTCGACCAAAAAGAAAGTTTTGGGGCAATGCTTTTTGACACCCAGAACATCAACGCACTCGCCCTCAAAAAGTGGGCTGCGCGCCACCCCAATCAAACCAAACCCAAAGACCAGGTGCCGGCCCAGCAAAAAACGCCCATCGGCTCCTTCATTTCGGGACTCGAAAAGATCCTTGGGCCATTCAAAATCGAGCACATTGAACAGATCGAAGACTGCAGCGATGAACTTGAGCACAATGACGAAGAGGAACCAAACCTGTCTGACGTGGACTGGAACGACCCACAAACCGTCAAGGAAGAGATCAAAAAGCTTCACGGCAGTCTGGTCTTATTGAACGACGAGGCCGAAGCTGGCCGCCTCGACCCGATCATTGGCCGTGACCAGGAGATACAGGCCTGTATCCAGACCCTGCTTCGTCGCAACAAACCAAACGTTCTGATCACGGGCGAAAGCGGTATAGGCAAAACAGCGATCGTGCACGGACTCGTTCAGCGCATCGTCGAAGGTCGTGTTCCGGCCCCCCTTCGAAAATGCGTCGTGCTGTCACTGGATGTCACGTCACTCAAAGCGGGCACCCAGTTTCGCGGTGAACTCGAAAAACGCCTCAAAAAGATCATCGACATCGTCCGAAGCATTCCCAACGCGATCCTGTTCGTCGACGAGATCCAGAACACCGCGCGCGACATGGGCGCGCATGGCGATCCAAGCATCCTTTCTTATTTCAAACCCTACCTGACTGACAAAACGATCCGCATGATCGGCACGACGACGCAAGAAGACGGACGAAACGGACTACTCGACGACAAATCCATCATGCGCCGCTTCTACAAACTCGTCGTCAACGAGCCCAGCATGGCTTTGACACGCGACATCCTCAACACGCTGCGCTGCCACTACGAACGTTTTCACAACGTGATCTACAGCGACGAAGCTTTGGACGCAACGGTGTCGCTCTGTCAGCGCTACATTCAGGACAGGCGTTTTCCCGATAAGGCGATCGACGTCATCGACGAGGCTGGCGCCCGTAATCGCGCTTTACCCATCGGAGATCAAAAACAGACGATCGAGCCTGAAGATATCGAAGGCATCATCGCCAAGATCGCTAACATTCCCGAGCTCAAAGCCTCGGTCGACGAACGCGCTCAACTCAAAGACGCAGCCACGCGCCTCAAAGCCGTCGTGTTTGGCCAGGACAAAGCGATCGACACGGTACTGCGCCTCATCAAGCTGTCACGCGCCGGTCTGCGTCCCAATGACAAACCCGTGGCAAGCCTGTTGTTTGCAGGCCCGACCGGCGTCGGTAAAACCGAGATCGCGCGCCAACTGGCTCAGATCCTAAACCTGTCCTTTATTCGCTTCGACATGAGCGAATACCAGGAAGAATACAGTATTTCCAAACTCATCGGTTCAGCCCCGGGCTATGTTGGCTCCGAAAAAGGTGGTCTGCTCACCGAAGCCATTCGTTCCAAACCTCACTGCGTCCTTCTGCTCGACGAGATCGAAAAAGCGCATCCGAAGATCTACGACGTGTTTCTGCAAGTCATGGACGCGGCACGCCTGACAGATAATGCGGGCAACACGGTCGATTTCCGCAATGTCATCTTCATTATGACATCGAATGCCGGCGGCCGCGAGCTGGGACAACACACCATCGGCTTCAGCGAAAGCGTCGACCTCTCGAAGAGCGAAAAAGCCATCGAACGCGCTTTTTCGCCAGAATTCCGAAACCGTCTGGACGAAGTAATCATTTTCAATGCCCTCGACAAGTCCGTCATGGCACGCATCGTCGACAAATTCGTACACGAGCTCGAAACCCGGCTCATCGACAAAGACATTCAGCTCAAACTCACCGATGACGCACGCGTCTGGCTTGCCGAACGCGGTTTTAATGACCTGCTCGGCGCACGTCCACTCGCCCGACTCATTCAGGAACAGATCTCGTATCCGCTGGCCGACGAAGTGCTGTTCAACGGCCTCGAACAGGGGGGCACGGTCACGATTCGTGTCAATGCCCAAAATGACGGCCTGGTGCTCGAAAGCAAACCAGCCTAATCGCAATCCCAAACGCGGTGCTCCCTTCACCGCGTCCCCACAAAAGTGTCACAAGGCGCTGAAGTCTTTCCACAGCCTTGTGACCAACCGTTATTTGTATTTTGTGACACGCGCTCAGAACGCTTCCAGCTTTCAACCTGGCTAAGTAGAAACAAATTCTCGATAAACGATTCAATCTTTAATTGTGTCTTTGGTGACTTAGGCGTATTATTCATATTATTGCATTTTTTTGCTTTATTTTGAGGATTATCCAGCGTGAACGAGCTTCAGTTCAAACCGAACGAAATCTTTTTGAACAAGTACGAGATTTCCAGTCTCATTGGGACAGGTGCCTTTGGTGGCGTATACAAAGCCCGTGACATCAAGTTGGATCGAACGGTTGCCATCAAGATCATTCGTTCCCAACAGACATCTCTGGACTCCTTTGCATCCGAAATTGAAGCGGTTAAGCGTTTGGAGCACCCGAACATTGCGCGTCTGTATGACTTTGACCTGATCAAAGGCGGAACGCCTTGTCTGATCATGGAATTCGTCGATGGACGAGAACTGGGTGACGTTCTTTCAGCCGAAGGGCCGTTCACCCTAGAACGCATAGCCGACGTCGGTCTTCAGGTCATCGATGCCCTGGTTGAGACTCACAAACTTGGCATCGTCCACTGCGACCTTAAACCTGAAAACATCATGCTCACGAGCATGGGCGCACGCACAGACGTCGTGAAACTGATCGACTTCGGCGTTGCCAGTATCGTAACGCAGCTCCATCAGGACACCAAAAAAGACCGCGCACTCGTTGGTACGCCGCAATATATGGCGCCGGAACAGATCCGACGTGAAAATATCGGCCCCTGGACCGACATTTACGCCATCGGTCTGATCTTGATCGAGCTATACACGGGCACCATCGTTTTTGATGACGACGATCCGCGTGAAGTGCTCAAAAAGCAGCTCTATTCACAGGTTCCGATTCCTCCAGAAGTCGCCAGAACCGAGCTCGGTCCGATCATCGAACACGCGGTCGCCAAAGACCCTGCCGTCCGTTATCAAAGCACGCTTGAATTCTACAATGACCTGAAAACTGCCATCGACAACATAAAGGCGGAAGGTCACGCCAAGTACAAGCGAACGCGCATCAACAGCCGCTCATTCCGTGAACGCGCATTTCCCAGCATTTTTGAAGATGTCGCCGATGCGACCAATCGACCTGATGCGTTTGGACGAATCAACATTGCCTACGATGGTCGACGCGATGCCAGCCGCTCCGATCTTCCGGCACTGAATCGCAATAATCTTAACCGACACAACTCGGGCGAGGCTTTTATGCCGACAATTTTTAGCCCGAGAGACGATATTGATAATAATCAGACGATTATTGCGAACAAACGTTCGAGCTCCAATCCCAACCGTTATGGCTCCGACCCAACGCGATATGGCTCCGACCCCAACGCGGTCGGTCTTCCAAGCCTTGGCGAGCGCGTTTCACGCGTGGATTCAGCCCCGACCGGCTGCAGCGTCCCGTTGATAAGCAAAGTGCCGAAAAGCACACACGATGTGACGAGTTCAGTCAATGACGTCGTGGCTTACGAATCTCATCCAAGATTGAGCCCGGTTTCAGGACACAGCTCGTACAACAATCTGGGCACCGTTGGCAGGGACTCCCATCCATCCCTCAACACAGTCGGCAGACGCGATTCACATCCGTCGCTCAACAGCCTCGACAACGCAGTCGCTGACTTTGGCAGTCTTAACGAGTCCATCGACAGGCTTGAAAAGCCCGACTTGACCGATCGCAAAGACAGCAAACCGTCACAGCCGGAGATCGAGCGTTCACAGGAACGCAAAGACTCATACAGACGTCTGGAAGCCGTAAAACTCGACTCCAAACGCATATCGGAAGACAACGTCGGACGTGCCCAACTGCAGTCAACCCAGATGACGGTCGTTAACTCCTCGCCTCGTCTGCAGCCAATTGCCCCGGTCAAATACGAAAGCAAGAAAAAGTCTTT
>JAZUKH010000123.1:0-12957 GCA_045643185.1 Myxococcota bacterium
AGCCGCCGCCCATGCCGCCGAAACCGCGTCCAAGGTCGCCGAGATTGATGGTTTGACGACCACCACGTCCGCCGCCCATGCCGCCTAAGCCGCCAAAGAGCGTTTGGAAGAAGTCGGACATGCCGCCGCCGCCCATGTTGCCAAAGTTGATCGTCTGGCCTGCGCCGCCAAAACCGCCCCAGCCTGGCGGCGGTGTGAAGCTCTGACCGTCTTTCCAGGCACTGCCAAGAAGGTCATACTGTTTGCGTTTTTGCGGATCACCAAGCACTTCGTAGGCTTCACCGACGTCTTTGAACTTCGATTCGGCCGATTTGTCGCCGGGATTGTGATCGGGATGGTATTTCAGCGCGAGCTTGCGGTAGGCCTTTTTGATCTGGTCTTCGGTCGCGCTACGCTCAACGCCCAAAATTTTGTAATAATCTTTGTAATCGACACTCATTTTTGAGCCTCTTGACTGGCATCCGGCGTTTGTTCCGTCTGCGATGCCGTTTCGGAATCCTGCGTTGCATCAGACGAGGTGGTCTGTGCCGCGTTTGATTGGTCCGTCAGCGCTTTGGGCGGCCTGCCCAGCAACGAGAGCAGGAAGGCGATGAAGCGCTTAAAAAGACGTTCTATTCAAGACGGGTTGCGAACAACGACGACGCGTGCCACGCGGCAGACATCGCCATTTTCATACACAAAACCCTTGCGTTCGACGGCCATGATCGTGTTGTTTTCCATCGCCGGATTGGGCAGGATCGCAATGGCTTCATGGCGTTTCGCATCGAACTGCGCACCCGTGTCATCGACGACTTTGATGCCAAACGTCGCAAGACAGGCGTCCATCTGCTTGAGGATCTGCACGAAGCCTTCGTACCAAGCACCCTCTTTTTCGGGCAATGCCTGAATGGCGCGTTCCGTATTGTCATAAACGTCAAGCCACGTGCCAATGACTTTTTCGCGTTCGCGTTTACGAACATCATCAAATTCTTTGGCCGTGCGTTTGCGGTAGTTGTCAAAATCGGCTGCCAGTCTCACGTAAGCGTCTTTCCAGTCCGTCGTATCCGCTTTCGTTTCTTTGGCTGCCTGAGGTTCCGCCGCTTTGGCTTCTTCCTTCACTTCGTCTTTCGATGCAGTCGCTTCGTCAGCTTCTTCTTCGCTCACGACTTCAGCTTCTTCGATCGTTTCTTCGACGTTTTCACTCTCCGCTTCGATCTCTGCGTCTTGAGCTTCGGTGGCTTCGGTGATTTCTTCGGGGGTGAGCTGTTCGTCGTGGTTCTGTTCCGTCATGATCATGTTCCTTCTTGAGTTTTATGAATGAAAGAGGAAATGTCCTCTGTGATAAACAAAATCTGGCCTAAAAATAGGCCGCATTGAAAAATAAACACCCTCTGGCTTTCGTCAAGGTGAGGGTGCATTTATGGAGATTTTATATTTGGGTGGAGGGGGAAGTGTCCCCCTGCGCGGCTATTTCTTACGAAATACGCCGCGACCCCCTCGCCTGGCAGGACCCTCGACATGCGTCATCAAAATGACGACGTTTTATCAATAGGAAAGGCTGTTTACGAAGTTTTGGGCCACATCCAGGTCGAAGCGGTTCGACGGCGCCTGGTTCATGATCTGAAGAATGCGTTCGGATTGAAAAACCGTCGCGCATAACACCGTGGATTTTTGTTCCGGCACGTCGAATTTGCAATACACCGTTTTGTCTTTAACGTTGTTGGCTTTGCGGCAGTCTGGTGCGCTTGCGCCAAGTTGTTTGTGCATCGTGGTGAGGAACGAACGTGCCGCGTTTTCGTCTTTTGCCGGGTTATACGAGCTGTCGGCATCCAGGTTGATGATGCGTACAATGAACTGACCGTAGCGATGATCCATGACGCTGACGATCTGCATCGTCGTCAGGTCTCGGGTGACAGGCGGCTTTGGAAATTTCGCACTGAATTTCAGTTTGGCATCGGTATATACGGGCCATTGTTCCGGTGACGTGGCGTTTTCGGTGATCTCGATCGACAGGTCGAGCGAACCTTCGATATCGAGGTTTGCTTCTTTGACTCGCTTTTCGATCGCCTGGTCGATCGCTACAAAAACGGGGGTGAGATCCACTCGCCAAACGTCATTCTCTTTCACAAAGCCAATGCGCGTGATCGACTTGTCTTTGATCGTGCCTTCGTAATAAAAATCGGCGGCCAAATAACGTGTTTTACCCTTTTGATAGGCCTGAACATTGTCGAGTGAGGCGGTTTGAAAGGGTTTGTAGCCGATCCAGCCTTGTTCGAACGCGAGCTGATAAAGTCCCTGCGGTGTGGTGGTAAAAATGAATTCGCGTGACAGACGCTTTTTCATCATTTCGATGTTTGCACGGACACCGATAGGCAGATTGTAAACGAATTTTTCGTACTGCGCTGGTGCGCCGACGGCGAATTTAGCGGCCTCGATCATGTTTTGGTAATAATCGAACGAAGGCTGACCGAGCAGATCGGTCGCCGAACGGTCATATCGCAGGACGCGTGCGCGCAAGTCAGCAAAAAGACTTTTGACGGCATCGGTCTCTTCTTCGGTCGCAGGACCGAGTGGAATGGGCGTGTCGACCTGGGTGAGACGCGTCGGGTCAGCGAACGAAGGCAGTTCGTTTTCTACGATCGCGGTCTCTACGACCGGCATCATGAACGTGCTTTCGGTGCCGTCATCATTTTTTACTTTGACGGCAATTTGACCTTTTTGACCCGGTAATGGATCTGCAACGGGTTGCGCTGCGGGCGTGGGCTGGTCTGCACCGGCTTGTGCTTGGGCGGTCGGGGGCGTGTCACTGGACGGTTGTGTGTTCGCCGGCGTGGTTGGTTGAGGCGCTTGTTGTGTGTCTGAGTCACCGGGTTGGGTGGTCGGCTGGCATCCCGTGAGCATCAGCAGCGAAGCTATGATCAACAGGTGCGTGAACAAACGTGGGGATGTTGACAGATCGTGGTAATGAAACATGCGTTTGACTCGATTACTGAGCATCGTTGGCTCTTAACAATTTTTGAATCTGTTCCGGGCTAAGTTGATGATGCGGACGTTGTTTGGCGTCATCTTCCGTGTTTGTTGGCGCTTCGTTGGCGTTCGACTCGTTGGTGTCACGTTGAAGCAGGCCGGGAATCTGGACGGGCATGACGACGTGTTTTGGGTCGTCCGTGTTCAGCGTTGGCTCGGCTGGTGTCGCGGCGTCCGGATTGGCTTCATCCGTGGTCTGTGCCGGTTTACCGGTCTTTTTGGCCAAGTCGGGCATGCGTTCTTCTATAATGTTGAACTCTTTCGTGATGCCGAAGGCCGTACTCTTTTGAATTTCGGCACCGAGTGAGGGGGCGTATCCTTCGATCCAGCCCATGCCGCAGTTGGCCAGGCAAAGAATAAAGTAGATCACCGTTGCTGCCAGCACCATACCGAGTGTGAAGCCAAAAGCGCGGTTGGCGGTTTCGACTGGCTTGATGCCTGTGACCAGAGTGCGGTGCAAAAAGCCGCCGATCAACGTGACGATCACAAAGATCGCTGTGGCGCTGACCGCCACAAGTAACACGTGAAGGTAACGCGGCGGAAATGAGAGCTCGCTGTGGTCGCAGATGATATTGCAGAGAATATCGGCAAGGGGCGAGGCGAAAAAATACATCAGAAGAATAGCGGCAACCGCAGCGACTTGTTTTAAAAGACCGCGACGGGCGCCCCAAATGCCAAAAACGATAATCGCAACGACGGCGAGTATATCAATAACCATAATCTGACCTGAAGATCCGCTTGGAATGTGTGTTCGTGAGGCGGATGAGGGGAAAATCCATGAAGGAGGTTCATGGATGTTGACGAAATGTGAATACAACGCGTGGATGCATGCTGCTTATGCGTGTTGTTTGAGATACATTGATTTCAAAAAAAATAGCCCCGGTCGCGTGACGGTCTTCAAACAAATAAAGACGTTCATTAGAACGTCTTTATTTCGAAGTGCGGACTTGTTATCGATTACTTGGCATTTGGATCGGGGGTGGGGCGTAGGGTGATTTTGTATGTGGAGATCGGTGATGAAAACTCTGCGGTATGTTGCTGATACCCTTTTGCCTGAACGATAAGACGGGCAGGACGCGTGGTGGACGTTGTCTGGATCTCGCAGGAACCGTTACTGCATTTGCCAGAGGCGTTCAACATACTGACGTGGGCATTCGTTGGGCTGTAGGTCAGGGTAAAAGAAAATTTCGGCAGCGTTTTGTGTACGTGGTGATGATGGTGTTTGGATTCGGATTCGGACTTGTCTTCGTTTTCTGGCTCTTCGAAGTCTTCAGCGAGTTTCTCACCTTTGAGGAGTTCTGGCGTGTCGGACGTGTCGTGGATGAGATAGAGGTCATCAAGTGCGATGATCTCCGCAGCGCTCTGGATGCCATAAGCGGCGGCATCAAGGGAGAGATCGGTGCCGGTTCGAGCAAGATAGTTGACGAGTTCGTGATCGACAGGAGCACTTTTGACCGCATCGACGGTGCGCTCATCGTTGGTCTGGGCATTCTTCGCTACATTGTTGTGGCCGCTAAAAACGCCGGCAAGGCTGAGAATGAGCAGAATGAGCGCGAGGACCCCGACGGCAATGCCGCCATAAAGAAGCGTTTTTTGGGAAATAAGGCCTTTTGGACCATAGTTCGGCACGCTGGAAGACCGGGTAACGTTCGTTGCCCCGTACTGGTTGTGTGTGACCGGGCGCAGTCCCGAACTTGAAACATGTTGGGCGTTCGGAGAATTGTCATTGACGGCAGCGGCATTGGTCAAACTAACGCTTGAAATACCGGAATTTGAGCGTTCCCCGACGAGGTCTTTGGATTGAGCTTTTGAAAAGGCTGCGAGCATATCGACTGTGGGCGCATCGAGGGGCATCGTCTTTTTGCTTTCGTCTTCATCATCTTCGTTAAAGAGGTCGGCAATGCCATTTTCATCTGCGTCGGGTTGAAATTCGGCGAGTTGCGGCATGAGGTTCGGCTCTCGCCAGTGTGCGAGCATATCGTTGGCTTCTTGTGCTGAAGCAAAACGATTTTCAGGCGATTTTTGAAGCAGTTTGAATATCGTTGCAACCAGGTTCGGATACTGGTTGATGCTGTCATCAAAGGCCGGTGGGGTCATGAAGAGGTGTTTTGCGATGGTGACGTGCAGCGTTTCGCCGTCGAACAACGGGTGACCGGAGAGCATTTCGTAGGCTACGCACCCCATGGAGTAGAGGTCGGACTTTGACGAGATCGGCTCGCTACGGAATTGTTCCGGCGCCATATATTTAGGCGTGCCGATCAACTCTCCCTTGACGTCGTCGTCTACTTCCGTAACGACTTTGGCGACGCCGAAGTCGAGAACTTTTACAAAGTCGTTCGGCAGACCGCTCTGGTTGATCAGCATGATATTGGCGGGTTTTAGGTCACGGTGGATAAAGCCAAGTTCGTGTGCCTCCTGAAGAGAAGCGAAGACCTGCATCAGAATGCTGACGACGCGTTCAGGGGGGAGGCATTTTTCTTCTTCAAGGATGGTTTTTAGCGATCGGCCGACGACGAATTCCATAACGATGTACGGCAATCCTTCCAAGGTCATGCCGCAATCGTAGAAAAAGACTGTATTGATTGCGCGAAGTGATCTCAGAATCTGGCTTTCCCGTTCAAAACGTTCAAACTGACCTGCCTGGTTGAAGCATTCAGCCGAGAGTACTTTCACGGCAACTTCACGCTGCAGGTTCAGGTCCATGGCTTTGTAGACGACACCGCTCCCGCCGCGTCCGACCAGCTCTAAAATCTCATAGCGTTCATCGATGATCATGTTGATGGCATTGTCGCCACTCAACAAGCCGTCCCGATAGGTTTCCATATCCTAGTACAAACTCCGAAAAGACATTTTTGGGGTTTCGAATCAATATCGCGTAACGTGTACAAAACACCATATTATAGTTTATCACGCCAGCCTCTTGTTTGTCAACGAAGTCGCTGTAAAGCAAATTGGACATGGTTAGAGCTGTATCTTGGACAGGTTATCGCTTCGAGCGTTCTACCCACTCGAAAAAAAGTGTTCGTTCTCTGAATATATGCGGATGTCGTTGGGTGTAGGTATTTCTCAAACGGTTGAACAAAGACTTGTTGAAAATAGGCAATAAGTATAAAAAAGTAGGGCAATTTTCCGGCCTTTCAGGTCAATTTTATCAACGCTTAGGCAAGGGAGTCCGTTATGGTGGATGACAACAACCCTCATGGTTTTGATGGTGTAGATGGAGAACTGGATGCGGCGTTTACAGAAAGTCATAGACCGTCAGTATCGGGTCGTATGGCTGGTGGTCGCGCGACGTCTGGGCGATTTCCGGCAATTTCAGCAGGCCGTCCGAGTGTAACGGCAGCGAGGGTTGTGCCGCCTGCACCGCCGTCTCCGCCCGCTGTGCCGAGCGCGGCTTCCTCAATGCCGCCTGCGCCGCCGCGTGGCAATATGCCGCCGCGTGGTGGACGACCCAGCGTCGTTGGTCGTGGTGGCCGTGTCAGCATTCATGGGGCTTCCGATAGTTATGCAGGCTCTTCTCAGCTGCCTGGGGTTACCCCCGCCGTTGAGAAGGTCGTTTCGCCCGTTGCAAGCAATGAATTTGCGGATCTGGCTGACGATCTCGATTCGGCTTTTGGCGGAATGGGGCCTGAACCGGTTGCTGCTCCAGCGCCTGTGCCTGCTCCCCCCGAATTGTCTGTGCCGGCATTCGATCTCGGCATGGATATGTCAGAGGTGAACGTCGATGATGACGATGCACTCGACTTTGATGTCGATGTCTCCGATGCACCGGCGATCGAAGATAAACTCATGTCCGATGAACCCGTCGCTGAACATGACGAGATCAATCTCGGTGATAGCTTTGTTTCGGTTAATCATACTGATTTCATGCTCAACCTGGATGATTCGGAAGTCCCCATGGTTGAGGATGTTCCACGGGCTGATTCTGCATTTCCTATGGATGAACAGGTCAGTCAGAATGTGGAGGTGTCAGATGCCGAGGCTGTGTCGGATATGGGCGGCGCGTCAGAGCAAAGTGACGACGCCATTCGCGAGTTGGATGATTCTAATGCGTTGCTTTTGATGGAGCCCCCCACGTTAGCTGAACCGGAACTGAGTGCTGCTGACGAAGCTGTCGCTGCTGACGAAGCTGCCGTAGCTGACGAAGTTGTCGCCGTTGACGAAGCTGTCGCCGTTGACGAGGCTGTCGCCGTTGATGAAGCTGTCGCCGTTGATGGAGCTGTCGCCGTTGACGATGCTGTTGCTGCTGACGAAGCTGTCGCTGCTGACGAAGCTGTTGCTGCTGACGAAGCTGTCGTAGCTGACGAAGCTGTCGTAGCTGACGAAGCTGTCGCCAGTGACGAAGCTCGTCTTGCCGAAGAAGCTCGTCTCGCCGAAGAAGCGGAAGCCCAGGAAGACGAACTCGTGGCGGATAAAGGCCCAGCTTTTGAAATCAAACCGATTCCGCCTGAACTGCGTAACGAAACTTACCTGCGAGACAACAACAGCTATCGTCGCGAATCACGCAGCCTTTTGAGAACTCAGGATTGGAATGGGCTGACTGAAATGATGAAAAATGTCCTGCAATATGCTCAATGGGCCGACATGCAGGAAGTTCGCAGCAGCATCCTGAGCGAACTCGCCAATATCTATGGCGAGCGAATGAATGATAAGGAAAACGAAAAAGCGACGTATGCGCAGTTGTTCCACGAAGACCCGTCCAATGAGACTGCGTTGGAATACATGGAAGAAGCTTATCAAAGCTCAGGTGATTTCAAAGCCGTTTACGACATGTATCGCAAAGTCGTGGATGCAGTCTGGGAACCGGGTGATCGCATTTTCTATACGCAGAAGGCGGCGGATGTCGCAGAATCATCGCTTAAAAATCAGCGTCTCGTTATTAATGCCTGGGAACATCTTTGGGATATCGGTGAACATGGTGATGAAGTTCAGGGCTCTTTGATGACGGCCTGGCGTAAGAACGGCAACTGGGAAAAACTAGCCAACTTCATTTCCGAACAGTGCGTGGATTGGGGTACCATGCAACGTCTTGGGCTGCGTGAAATCGTCGAGATCTATATCAGCGGCATGAAGGACGCTGAACGTGCTCAGGCGACCCTCGATGTATTGCTCAAAGATCGTCCGAACGATCCATTGCTTTTGTTACAGGAAGTCAATATTTGCCGCATCAATGGCGATATTGATAAATTGGCTGAACTTTCCCGCGTCCAGGGACTCAAACCTTCGGCGTCGCTCGATATTCAGCGTGCTGCTGCTGAAGTGCTTTGGGATAAAGGTGAACGCGAGATCGCCGTTCAGGCTTACGATGCGATCTTGGCTATGACGCCGGATGATCGTGACGCGTTGAACGCCAAAGAGCGTTACTATCGTGAGAGCGATAACAATGATCAGCTTTGTGATTTTTATGAAATGCGAGCTGATAAGGCGCTTTCGGAAGGTCACAAAAAAGATGCCATCGATTTCTTTTTCAAGGCTGCTGATGTCGCTGAAAAGTCATTGTTCGATAACGAACGTGCGATCAAACTCCTCAAACGTATCATTGCGCAAGACAGCGAAAATATCGAAGCTCAGAAGAAGATCGTCGAGATCTACAAGGCGATCGAAGATAACCAGGGGGTGGCTGAATCACTTGAAGCTTTATTGAAACTGACGAGTCGTCCGGCGGCTTGCCAGGCCATTCTCTCCGAACTTGGTGATCTTTATCTCAACAAACTTGAGAACTACGAAAAGGCGGAAGCCTGCTGGAAGAAAGTTCAGACACTCGATCCTCAGAACCCGGCAGTCAGCGAAGAACTCTCTCGTGTGTATGCAAAACAGGGTGATTTTGAGGCGCTCGACAAGAGCTTGACGCATCAGATCCGCATTTGTGCGCCCGAAAACGTGCTGACCCTCGCTGAGACCAAAGCGCGTTATCTGCAACAGCACAATCCTGAATCGATGCATACCGTTGCTGCGTGGGAAATCGTTTTGGACGAAGATCCGAACCACGCGGAAGCACTCGACAATATCAGTGATATTGACGGTCGTATTTCTCGTGAAGCCGAAATGATCGCCACCTGGGAGCAGGCATTGAAGGGCATTTGTGATCGTGATGAAAAGATCGCCCTTGCGCTTCGCATTGCGGACGCCTGCGTATCTTCTGCGACCCATACCCAGGCGATCAGCGCGTATTTGCGTGTTTTGACTTGGGATCCGATGAACGAAAGTGCCATCAAGGCGCTCGAAACGATCTGCACTGCTGACGAACGCGGCATTGTGCTCGCTATTCTCGAAGTGGCTGCGACGCTGGCTGATACGAAAGAAAAACGTTGTGCTACGCTTCGTACCATGCTGAGCTTTATCGCCGAAGATGATACGACGCACCGTATTCGCATCATGCGTCGTCTGCTCTCATTGGGTGAAGAATCGATTCTTTCGGATCTTGAATCGATCTGTCGCGACAAAGGCCGTTGTGAAGAACTTAGTGCTGCCTGCACTCGCATCGCCTTTGACGAAGCGGATAGTGAAAAAGCGGATGCCATGTTGTGTAACATAGCCCGCATTCACGCAAACGACCTGAACGACCATGCACGCGCCTTTACGATCCTGTTTGCGTCCGCTTTGGACGCCGTAAAAGCTAAAGCGCTTTTGGCGGAACTCGAAACACTTGCGCCTCAAACGAATCGTTGGGAAGAGATCATCGCCGTGTTGGGTGGTCTGTCCACGCGTCGTTTTGAAGAAGATGATCGTCGCAATGCCATCATGCGTCGTATTGAGATCCTTCGCGACAACCTCAAAGCGCCTGCTCGCGTCATGGAAGAATATCGTCGTCTCATTGCCATGTATCCATCAAATGGAGATTACCTGGCTCAGGCTGAACAACTCGCTAATGAGAATGGCTTGCACGAGGCGCTGATCGCACTATATGACGAAGTTTGGGATGCCTCTGACGATGCTGAACTTCGCTCTGTGATCTCGAGCAAGCGTTATCACGTGTTCAAAGACGTGTTGCACAACGAAAGTGAAGCACTCCACGAATTGTTCTTGGGCTATCGCTTTGCTGCAAACGACGAGGTCGAGAATACGATTAAGGCCGAAGCTCAGAACCGCGACAAAGCGGCACTCTGTGTTTCGATGCTCGAAGCTCGCACCTGTGCGTCTGTCGAACTCAATGTCGATGCCTACAAACAGGTTGCTGCGGTCTACGAAAACGTGCTCGACAGTGTCGATGGCGCTTTTGCACTTTATCGTGCAATTCTGACCGAGAATCCGTCCGACGAAATGGCGCTCGACAAATTGTCGTCGCTCGTTGAACGCAATCAGGCTAAAGGTGTTTTCGCACAGACTATGCGTTTGGCGGCATCCAAGGCCTGTAAGCTCGGTGACAAAGAACTTAGCCAAAAACTCTATCGCCGTCTGGTAGCCTACTATCGCGATAATCTTCAGGATATGGAACGCAGCATCGACGTTGAACGTCGTATCCTGCGCCTTGATCCGTCCTGCATCGAATCGCTCGATTCCCTCATTCGTTGGCACGAATCGCGTGAAGAATGGTCGACGCTTCGTTCCGAATACCGTCAGCGTATTGGCGTTGGTGGTTCCAACGAAGAATGTGCCAATATGTGGCTTAAGATCGCTGAGCTTTCTCGCAATCACCTGGCTGATCTCGAAGGCGCGTTTGATGCCTATGCCGAGATTCTTCAGATCGATGAAAACAATGAAGCGGCTCGTCAGGGTATCAGTGAATTGACGGGCTCCAATTTCGGTCCGGATGTCGTTCTGCGCAAACTGCGTCTTGAACTCAAACTTGCGCCGGAAGACAAACAACCCGAGATCATGCTTCAGATCGCCAACGTGCTCGACAAAGAACTCAATCAGCATGACGCAGCCTGTGAAACGCTCGAAAAACTCTATGCTAAGACAGGGGCCTGTGGGGTTGGGTATGAACCGCTCTACAAGATGTACGAACGTCAGTCGGCATGGGCGTCGCTCGTCGATATCATGCTCGACCATGCTAAAGCGCAGGTCGAAGAAGAAAATGACGAGCTTGAAGCCATCTCAACGTTGAATTCAGCGCTCGTGGTCGTAGATGAAAAGTTGCGTGACAACAAGAAAGCCCTCGAGATCATCGAAAAACTTCGTACGCTCGATCCTGAAGATGACGAGATCTTCGAACGCTACTGCGCTTCGCTCCGCATGAACGAAGAGTGGCAGAAATACGCGGATACCATTAAGATCACGCAGAATGTCAAGACGCTCACGTCCAGTCAGAAATCTCAACTTTTCGAACTTGCTCGTATTCAGGCTCAGGCGCTTGGAACGCCCGATGCCGCCATTGAGACGTATCGCAAGATCAACAATGGCTGTGGTACGAACGTCGAACGCAATGCCTACTTTGGTATAGCTACGGTTGCGCTCAAGCAGGGTAATCGTGAACTCTATCTGCAGACGCTTGACCAGGTTTTGAAGCTCTTTGACCCGGTTTGGGGGGCGATCTTCTATTGCCACATGGCTGAAGTCGCTGACGAAATGGGCAATGCCGCTCAGGTGGCCAACTACTATCGCGCAGCGCGTATGCTCGATGCCAATAACGCCGTTGCCAGTGACAGCTTGCGTGCCATCGGTCGTCGTCTTAAGACTTGGCGTCAGACCTCAGCGCTTTTGCCTGTCGAAGGCGAAAAAGAAATGGCTTGGGCGGATCGCTCTAACAAACTCGTCGAACTCGCTGATAAGACCGACGACATTGAAGAAGCAAGACTCTGGTTGTGGAAAGCGATCGCTGTCAACCACGATAACATTTCTGCCTGGCGTGCACTTGCCAAGGTCGAACAAAAAGCTGGTAAAGCCGTGGCTAGCTACGAAGCGTGTTTTGGCGCACTCGGTGCTCTCGAACGCGCGACTTTGCCGTCGCCCATGTATGCGCTTGAAAACGCGCGTCAGATGCGCGACGTTGCTTTGGCCGCGATCGAATGCGGTAAAGACGCCAAAGCGGAATCGCTCTACCGCAAGGCCTTTGCTCTGTCACCCAATTACGCGCCCGTTGCCATCGCTGTCGGCGATCTCGAACAGGAAGGAGGAAACCTCGACAAAGCGTATTCGATATACGATGCGTTGCTCAAAGATGAGTCTGTGACGCTCGACGATGAATCCAGGTCAGAGCTCCTCTTTAAGCGTGGCTTGATCGCCAACATTCAGCAGAACTACGAGTTGGCCCTCGATGACCTTCGCTCAACCGTCAAAGTGTCGCCGCTCCACTACGACGCGCTGCTCGCGATCTCCAAGACCTATACCGAGATCCATCAGCCTTTGCTTGCGCTGTTCCATTTGCAGAAGAGTTTGCTCGTGACACCGAATCACACCAAACGACGTGGCTCGATCCTCTACGATATGGGTAAGATCTGGAGCGATGCGTTCGAGGATGTCAAAGAAGCTGGCATCTACTACGAAGGCGCTCTTGACAACGGCGATCAAAACGTCGACCTCGTCGAGCGTTGCCTCGAGATCTACAAGAAAGCAGAGCGTTACGAAGAAGCCCTCAAACTCGTCGAGACCCTTACGGGCACGACAACCGATTCCAGAACGCTTGCAAGTTTGTGGTGCACGCGTGGTGAACTCTCCGAAACGATCTCGATCGACCAGGCGAGCGAAGCCTACGATATGGCACTCAGCTACGTTCCAGGTATGGCCAGAGCTTTGGATGGACTCGAAAGAACCCTCATTGCTCGCCAAGAATGGCTCCAGCTCTGCGATTTGCTTGAAGGCCGTCTTGAAGGCGAACTCGAACCTCAGCAGGAAGCCGCCATCCTTACGCGTTTGGCCGATCTCTATGCGCAGCGTCTTGATCAGCCTGAAAAAGCGAACAAAATTTTGCGTCGTGTCCTTGATTTCTGTCCGACAGAAGCTGTCATCACCCGTCTGCTCGAAGCGACGGATCCGAACGATGTCGAGAGCTACATGTCGTTGATCCAGAAA
>JAZUKH010000124.1:0-26761 GCA_045643185.1 Myxococcota bacterium
GTCGCGATGGTGTGGCGACGAGCTGCGGCGCCGATGGCAAGCCGGTCACGACGTCTTGTGATCTGGAGTGCGACGGTTCAGGCTGTATGCAGCCTGAACCATTCAAGCCGTGTCAAGGCGTCGTGTGCGCGAATGGTGGCACGTGTGAACACGGCGTTTGTCTTACCGAACAGATGAAAACTGACTTCGACGAGGGCTATTTTATTTCGTATTGTTCTGGTCAACTCGCCGTTGACATGGAAGGCTACGTCGAAGATTGTTCAGACAATGGTGGATGCAGCATGACCAGGCAGGACGGCTGGTTGATCGCCACCTGTCGCGGTGAGCGAGCCGAGGCGTGTGTGCGTGAAGGTCAGGTCGTTAAGGTCTGCGGTAACGATGACGGCATTGTGGGCACGACGTCTTACGAGTGTCGTCTCGATATCGAAGGTCAGTATTATTTATACCCGGTCAAGACAGATTTCTGTCTGACCGATCGATGCAATGAAGACGAAACAGCCTGTGATGAAAGCCGACGCTGCGATGGCAATGCCGTTCTGACCTTTGATGGCGACAAACTCATTTCTGCGGAATCGTGTAATACGTGCGTCGTCATTGACGGAGAAGCCGCTTGTCGTACACAGTGTGTGTCGACAGATTATCCTTCACAGCAGGTCAAATGTCAGTTTGATGAGGAATTGGAGATCACTGAATGCGCTGTCGATGATAACGGACGCTTTTATTTGGCTACGACGAAGCAACATTGTGATGGTGGATGCAGTGATCTGGTCTGTCACGAGGAAAGTGAGGTCGTTCCCGAAGCTGAACGTTGTCATGAAACGACGTTTGTTCCTCATTGTGACGGGGATATGGTCGTCTTTTGTTCCGGTGGTGTCATTCGCTCATATTCCTGTCGAGATGAATTGTCGCCGTCAATTCCAGGCATGACGACGTCTGAAGATCCCTTGTATTGCGCGCGTGTTCAGGGCAAACTTGGGTGTTTTCAGAAGTGTGAAACTCAAGGTAAGACCGCAGCTTGTGATGATGGATCCTACGACTATGACGGCGCATCGCTGAGCATTGAATGTCTGGCAAGCGATGATCCTGAAGATCCGTCGTTCTATGCCTCGGTGGATGTGACTTACTGCGGTGAGGATGGTTGCGATGCGAATACGCTGTTTTGCGTCGATCCGATCATTCCGGAGGCGTATCAAGCTTGTAATGGAACATTCAAACCATATTGTGATGGTTCGATTGCGGTGAACTGTGATGTGGACATGCGCCAGGTCATGGCAGAAGCTTGTGATCCCGATGCGCTCTGTGAGGTCATAGACGGTTATGCACAATGTTTCTCATCTTGTCCGCAAGCTACGCCTGAATACTATACTTGTGATCCGTTATCGAATGGTGAGATTGTCCACACGTGTTTTGAGCGTGCTGGCAAGTGGTATCAAGGCAAATCGAGATATCAGGCATGCCCTGACACGTGTGATCGAACGACAGGCCGTTGCGTGAGACAATATGACGATGAAGGTGATTATTGCGTGCCCAGTGAGATGAAGGGACGTTGTGAAGGGAATGATCTCGTGTCTTGTCAGGGTTATCGCGTGGTGGTCGATCATTGCGAAGATTTTGGGCGAGTTTGTGTGAAATTTTCGGATCATGCTTCGTGTGATGAGCCGTAAGATAGAATCATTGCTTTCTTGCTCAAAACATGAAATAGCGATGCGCTTTTGGGGGTGCGTATCGCGGAAGTTCGTTACGTAGGGTAGATTATGGACAGATTAGACAGACGCCAGCAAAAAACACGAAAAGCCATTTTTGATGCCTTTATTGAATTGATCGGTTTGAAATCGTACGAGCTGATCACGATCCAGAACATTATTGATCGCGCCAATATTGGTCGCAGCACGTATTATGCGCATTTTTCGACGAAAGAAGCGTTGGTTAAGGCTATGTGTGATGAGATGTTCAGCCGGGTCATTCAGTCTGTGCGCGAGTGCAAGCACTCTCACCACAATTGTGATGAACTTCAATGTGGTCATGAACATCATAATCGTTCACCCTTTCGCCATATTCTCACGCATTTGGAAGAAGATGATTTTCATATTTTGACACTTTTGACGAGCGATAGCCGCGAAATGATCTTGCGATACTTCAAAGATAATATGAACGAATTCGTTCGTTCGGAAGTGTTGACGCGTTGCACGATTCCCAGAGGCTTACCGGAAGAATTTGTTGTGGCACACATATCGGGCAGTTTTGTTGAAATGCTCTATTGGTGGCTCAACCATGATCGGCAATATTCGCTGGATGAGTTGGATCAGTATTATTGCTCGTTGTTGAACCTGACATTTTAATTGAGCTTATTTTAGCAGTTTTTGGTTACAACTCAGCCAAGGAACATATCTTTCAGTTTGTTCGTTGATTCTTGAATATTTTGTTTTTGAGCAGGCCTAGGCCTGCGGCGCGCAGGGGGCCGGAGAGACGCGCGGACAGCACGTCTCTACCGTCCCCCGGCGCTTTTTTTCGGCCGTGTGGAACTCGCTTCGCTCAAACAAGCCACACGGCCGTACCAACTTCAGGAACAGTTAAGATATATCAACGCAAACTTCGTTTGGAGTCGGCGGACGCGACGACGTACCACGTTACGTCGCTACCCTTTGGCTTCGGACAAATCGCGTCCGCTCGCCCAGATCTCAGCCTGCTTGCCTTCGGCTTCGCTACGGCTGAGATTTTGAATTTCTGACCAGACAATCAACGAATAGGCTGAATGTAACAAATATTTACATTAACTATGGTCAAAATAATAAGAAATCGAACAAAAATTGTTAGTTTGTTCAATATAAAATAGTATCGTGGTAAATGTTATATATAAAATAATGTTATGCATTATGTTTGTTATCTAACGAATTCTTATATTTTATCAGAATGTGGTTAGAAATAGATGTTTGTTCAATAAAGAATGAATATTTAAAGCCGTCTCTTGTGAAAATAGAATTTCTCCCATAGAAAGAAGTCGTCGTCATTAAACGCTAAACGCGTTTTTATGAGGTTTTCTACAATTTATAGAATAGGGGATTATGGGTGAAAATTCATCAGCGACTATTATTAAGTTTATTTTGTTATTTTTGGTCATCGTTGTCTTTTGCTGAAGAACCGTTGAGCTTATCACCTGACGAAGAAGCAGCGCTGGTTGCCGCTTTGCCTGGTGATGCCGAATCTGGTGAATCGGTAGCTCTTGAAGCCGAGTCGAGCTTAACACCTGACGAAGAAGCAGCGCTGGTTGACGCTTTGTCTGCCGATGCCGAATCTGGTGAATCGGTAGCTCTTGAAGCCGAGTCGAGCTTAACGCCTGACGAAGAAGCAGCGCTGGTCGCCGCTTTGGCTGCCGATGCCGAGTTGGAAGCGTCAACTGCGCGTGAAGCCGAGCCAAGATCAAATCATGCCTTTGTTGCGGCGATTCAGTCATTCAATCCTGACATGGCACTTATTGCTGATTTTGCGTTGTCGTGGTTTTCGAAAAAAGAAAATTACCAGTCGGGTGCGCATGATCCAACACAAACTGGGTTTCAGCTTCAACAACTTGAAATGTCGCTTTCGGCCTCGGTGGATCATTATTTTCGTTTTGATTCCAATCTCGTGTATTCGAGTGGCGGTGTGGAGATCGAAGAAGCGTATGTGACGACCCTTGAATTGCCGTGCAGTCTACAGCTTCGTGCCGGACAGTTTTTGTCACGTTTTGGACGTATCAATGCGACGCATCCGCATTCGTGGGACTTCGTTGATCAGCCATTTATTCTTGGTAAGTTCTTTGGTTCTGAAGGCAATCGTGGACTTGGCGTCGAACTTTCGTGGTTAACGCCGCTACCGTGGTATTTAGAGATCTCGTTGGCAGCGCAGAATGCGACGTCGAATGCGTCGAATCGAAGTTATCTGGGGGCGACTGGTGAAACGCGCGGGGCGCAGGATTTCCTTTACACCGCAACGATAAAGCAGTTCTTTTCGCCTTCTGAACGTTTCGGCATTTATTGGGGATTGAGCGGTCAATTTGGTCCCAATGCGACGGGGCGCGACAATCGTACCGAGATCTATGGAACCGATCTGCACTTGAAATACACGTCTGAGAAATATCCCGACATGTTCGTGGTTCTTCAGCTCGAAGCGATGGTTCGTCATCGTCAGGTACCACGCGATAGCCTTTGGGATGGCGGCGGATACGCCCAATTGGTCTGGAACATTCATAAGAATTGGGCGACCGGTGTGCGCGGCGAATATGGAAGTGGTCTTAAATCGGATGTACTTGATCCGTTTTGGAGCGACGAGCGTTGGCGAGCGACGTATCAGGTGACTTGGATGCCAACACATTTCAGTCGTTTGCGTGGACAGGCTTCGATCGACATTCCGAAATGGGAAAAAGACCCTGTCTATGCGCTTATGCTTTCGTTCGAGATCCTTGCGGGAACGCACCCGGCACATAATTATTAATTATAAATTATGTTTTTGGCCCTGCCAGGCGAAGGGGTAGCGGCGTATTGGCATAGCCAATAGCCGCGTAGGGGAAGGCTTTCCCCTCTAAAATAATAAATGCATAACACGAGTGAATTCTTCTTTAAGGAACATATTATGAAAAACTATACATTTTGGTCGTGGATCGTGTCATTGAGTCTTGGTGCCTCGCTTGTCGGATGTGGTGAGGGACGCCCTTGGGCTGTTGCGCAGCTCGAGGTGGAGAGTTCGCTCAAAGCTGGTTCCGTCAAGTTGGATGCCGATCAGACGTTTTGTCTTTCTGAGACGGATTGTTATCAAGTCAGATCTGTGGCGATGACGCTCTGTACTGCGCAGTTTTTGAAGGGACAGACTGGGACGACGACGGTGGCGGAGAACCATGGGGCGTTTGATCCGAGCGATCCGCCGGCACCTTATACGAATTGCCATGCAGGCCATTGCCATATTATCGGTGGTGATGACGTGATAAGCTATGAGGCGATCGAGGCAGAATTGTTTGGTCAGGATGCCTCGACGAAGGGCACTCAGGTCGTTTCGACGCGCTCGCCGGAAATTAGGGTCGAGTTGATGCCTGTGAACCACTTGACGGTGGAGTCCATTGATATGGGCGATCTCGAGCTGGGTGAAATCACGCGTCTGTCACTGATTTTGGAGGATTTTTACGTCGAATTAGTTCAGTTGAGCACGGGCGAAACGCTTGTCTGGGGCGGTGAGGATCACGAGCACGGTGACGAAGGGGCTGAATCGCATGAACACGATCATGGTGACGAAGGGGCTTTTGAGGTCGTGGCGCCGCTGATGCTCGACATTACGATGGACAGTGATTACGAACAAACGGTCGTGGCACAGTTGATCGTGAAGACCGATTTTTTGGCGGCGCTGGTTCATGAACCTGATCAGTCCGTGGCAGAACTGATCCAAGCATGGACGACCTTGGAGGTGGCGCCATGACCTGTGTGCTGCATTGTGCTGGTCTTGCCTTTGGGCGTCATCAGGCTTTGACGCCGCCGTTGGATTGGGACGTGAATTCGGGCGAATTTTGGGCTGTTGTGGGGCCCAATGGCTGCGGTAAGTCGACGTTGATCAATACAATTCTTGGATTGTTGCCGAAACAGGGGGGCGTGACGACGCGCACGCGCGCATGTGCCCACGTGGCGCAAGTTCCCGACGAAGTCAATACGGCGCCGGCGCGCGTTTATGACGTGGTGGCTGTTGGCTTGGAACGTGGGAAAACGTGGCTGATTCCGTTTTTCAGACGTCGGCATCGAGAGAAAATCGACGCGGTGTTAGAGGCATTCGAACTTGGCGCGCTCAAACATCGCGCATTTGTGACGCTGTCACCGGGTGAGCGTCAACGCGTGTTGTTGGCGCAGGCGCTCGTGGGTGAGCCGGAATTGATCGTTTTGGACGAAGCTGCGTCAGCCATGGATCCCGGACATGCCGAAACGACTTTTTTGCAACTCGCCCGGCTCGCTCGACAGAAAGGCATTGCTGTCATTGCCATCACGCATCAGCTTGACGTGCAGAAGTGTGCTGTGACGCACATTCTGCGCTTTGTGGAACACGGATTTGAGTTTGAGATGACCAGTTCTGGTTTGATGCGTGACCAGACATCGGCAACCAAGACGACTGCGGCTGACGTTGCTTCTGAAGGGGGAACTGCGTAATGGAACGAATCTCACTCTTTTTTGAGAGCTGGCCATTTTTTCAGGATGCCGCGTTGAGCAGCACCGTGGCCGGAGCCTTGTTGGGGGCGCTTGGCATCTATATTTTGCTCGGCCGTTTTGTGTTTTTGAGTGCAGCCATGTCGCAGGTGTCGAGTGCCGGCGTGGTCGTGGCATATTGGTTGGGTGGGTTGTTTTGCGCGTCCGTGCAAACGGCAAACGCTGTGGATGGGGCCAACGTTTGTTGGTGGGCGTCGCCGACCGTGTTCAGTCTGGTGTTTGCCGTGATCGTGCTTGCTTTGGCCATGGGTTGGATTCGTCGCAGCCGTGTGCCGGAGGCTGTGTTGGCAGCGTTGTATCTCGGTGGTGCCTCGCTGACGGTGTTGCTCGGCACTCAGATCGTTCATGAGATCCAGGACGTGCAATCTTTGCTCATTGGCAATGCGGTGCTCGTCGAACATCAGGACTTCGTGGGTGTGTGCATCATGGCGACGTTGATGCTTGCATTCTTTATTTATGCGCATCGTGGGCTTGAAGCGACGTCGTTTTGGCCCAAAACTGCGTTGGTCGCTGGTTTGCCTGTGCGAACGTTACAGATCGTTAAAATGATCTTGTTGACGGTGGCGATCGCGTACACCACGCGTGTGATGGGGGCTTTGCCCGTGTTTGCGTTGACGTGTTTGCCGGCCATGGCTGCGCGTCGCGTGTCGCCGAACCTTCGCATCATGTTTTTTGTTGCGCTCGGTATTGGCGCGGCATCCGGTTTTGTTGGGTATGTCGTGTCCTTTGTGGCGGATCTGCCCGTTGGACCAACGCAAACGGCAGTCGCGCTCGCATTCGTCGCGTTCATTTCGCTTATCCATAACTTTGTTTTTGATAAAAAACGGTGATGAAGATGAAAAAGTTATTATTGTTTGTCATTTTGACGTTATCGCTACTCATGCCGTCACTGGCCTTGGCTAAGGTCAAAGTCGTCGCGACGCTTCCCACACTCGCTGCGGTTGCACGCGAAATGGGAGGCGACGAAGTTACAGTGGACGTGCTTGCGACGACATCTCAGGATCCGCACTTTGTGGACGCGCGTCCGGACTATATTTTGAAAGCCAACAAGGCTGATCTGTTGATCTATAACGGCATGGAACTCGAGATCGGTTGGTTGCCGCCGATTCAGAAATCGGCACGCAATGCCAGGATCATGGATGGCGCGATCGGGGCATTGGACGCCTCGACCGCCATTCGTGCACTTGACGTCGCCAGAACAAAGGTGGAACGCAGTCAGGGGGACATACACGCCCAGGGCAATCCACATTATCTTTATAGTCTTGAAGAAGTCATTCTGGTGTCCAAAGCGGTGTCTGAGAAGCTGGCTCAACTGGATCCGGAACATGCAGCACTGTTTAGGGCGCGTTACGCGAATTTTGAAGCGCGTGCGCAAAAGAAAGCCGCAGAGGCTAAAGCCAGATTCGCCGCGTTACCGGCGCCCAAAAAGTCTGTCGTGGCGTATCACGATTCCATGCCGTATTTGCTTCAGTGGCTTGGTTTGACGCAACTTGCGACGATTGAGCCCAAGCCAGGCATTGCCCCCAGTCCCTCGCATGTCGCGCAGCTCGTCTCGCAAATGAAGGCCAGTCAACCGGCTTACATCGTTCAGGAAGTTTGGCAGCCGCGTTCGACGAGTGAACAGATCGCCAAACTGACCGGCGCGAAGCTTGTGATTTTGCCGGTGTTTCCGAATAACAACGAAGACCTGCTCGCATTTTACGACCGTATGCTGGCTAGTTTCTGATTGGGCATTCAAGGCTCAGTCGAAGCCTGGTTGAGTGGTCAAAAAAAAAACGCCGCGTATCGTTTACGATAGCGGCGTTTCGGCCGGCGTATTGACCGCCTGAACAGGCGGGAGAAGCCGGCCGGCCTGTGGCGTATCGGCGGAGCCGATAGCCATGGCGAGAAGTTGTTTGAATTAGATGTCGAGATTACGGACTTTTTGGCTATTTTCGACGATGAATTCGCGGCGTGGTTCGACGACGTCGCCCATGAGAAGGGAGCATGCGGCGTCGGCCTCGATGGCGTCGCTGATCTTGACCTGTTTGAGGACGCGGCGCGCGGGATCCATCGTGGTTTCCCAGAGCTGTTCCTGGTTCATTTCGCCGAGACCTTTGTAGCGCTGGATGTCGTAGCCTTTTTGGCCTTTTTCTTTAGCGACTTTGAGGAGTTCTTCGAGGCTGGTGAATTCACGAGCGCTTTCGGCAGCGCCGATTTCGTAGGTGAATTTTTCGCCGAGTCGGTCACGAACGTCGCGGTAGGCGTGGAAGACTTTTTCGAAGTTGTGTTTGTGGATGAGTTCTGCGTCGATGCGCGTGGTTTTGAGGGCGCTTTGATAACGGGTGATCCAGTCGACCGAGCATTTTCCGTCAATGACGTTGATCTGCGGGGCGATAAAGATCGTATCGAGGTAGCGTTTATCGAGGATGTCGGCGATCTGTTTGATCTTGTCGGTGAACACAGCTTCATTTTCGAAGTCTTCGTCTTTGAAGACGACGTCTTTGATCATGGCGTCGATGATGCGCGGGTCAGCATCGACGGAGGCACGCGGCAGGTAGTTGTCGTAGAAGAGGATCTTTTCGAAGATCTTGAGCAATTCATCGGACTCGAGTTTTTCGCCGTTTTGGGTGATGACATCGCCGGACGAGACCGCGCTGTTGAGGACGAATTCATCGAAGGCCGTTTCGTCTTTGATGTATTGGATCTTTCCGCCTTTTGCAGCTTTGAAGAGCGGTGGCTGTGCGATGAAGATGTGGCCGTTTTCGATGAGTTTGGGCATCTGACGGAGGAAGAATGCGAGGAGCAGGGTACAGATATGGGAACCGTCGACATCAGCATCGGTCATGATGATGATGCGGTGATAACGGAGTTTTTCGATATCGAAATCGTCGCCGACGCCGGTGCCGAGTGCGCTGAAGATGCAGTTGATGGTTTCGGAGTTGATGATGCTTTCGAAACGGGCTTTTTCGACGTTGAGGATCTTACCACGGAGGGGCAGGATGGCCTGGAAGTTGGATTCTCGTCCAGCTTTTGCGGTACCACCTGCGGAGTCACCTTCGACGATGAAGACTTCGCATTCAGCGGGGTTACGGCTATTGCAGTCGGTGAGTTTGCTTGGCAGAGCGAGGGACGAGAGTGCTGTTTTTCGATAGATCTTGTCGCGCGCGGCACGTGCTGCTTCGCGGGCTTGAGCGGATCGAATGGTTTTTTCGACGATCGCTTTGGCTTCGGCCGGAGTCTCTTCGAGCCACTGGTTGATGCACTGCTGCATTGCCTGGTTGATGCAGGGTGAAATGTTGTCGTTGAGGAGCTTGTCTTTGGTCTGGTTCGAGAACGTGGGGTTCGGGAGTTTGACACTGACGATGGCGACGATGCCTTCGCGGATGTCTTCGCCTGAGATCGTGCCTTTGAAACTCTTAAGCAGGTTTTGTTGGGTCGCGTAGTTGTTGATGACACGCGTGAGTGACTGCTTGAAGGCGGTTTCGTGGGTGCCGCCGTCGCGGTTACGAATGTTGTTTGCGAAGCAGAGCAGGGTTTCGTTGTAGCTGTCCGTCCACTGAAGCGCGATGTCGATGCTGATGCCTTGGTCTTCAAAGGCCTTGCTTATCATGATCGGCGCGGCGTGGATGGGCTGTTTGCCATTGGCGAGTCCTTCGACGAAGGAGGAGATACCGCCCTGATAGTGGAAAACTTCTTCGCGGTCTTTTCGTTCGTCTTTGAGGATGATCTTAACGCCGGAGTTGAGGTAGCTGAGTTCCTTGAGGCGTGTGGCAAGGCCATCAAAGTCGTATTCCGTGACCGTGTAGATGGTGTCATCGGCAAGCCAGGTGATCGCTGTACCTGTTTGGTTTGATTCGCCGACTTCTTTTAGGTGGAAGAGCGGCTTTCCGCAGGCATATTCCTGGTGATAGTGTTTGCCATTGCGATAGATGTCCATTTTGAGGGACTTTGACAGCGCGTTAACACAGGAGACGCCGACGCCGTGGAGACCACCGGAAACTTTGTAGCTGTTGTTGTCGAATTTACCGCCTGCGTGGAGGACCGTCATGATGACTTCGGCTGCCGAGACGCCTTCTTTTTTGTGGATCTCAGTCGGAATACCACGTCCGTTATCGCGCACAGTGACGGAATTATCTTCATGCAAGGTGACGATGATTTCGGAGCAGTATCCGGCGAGTGCTTCGTCGATGGAGTTATCGACGACTTCATAGACGAGCTGGTGAAGCCCTGAGATGTCGTTTACGTTACCGATATACATACCGGGACGTTTTCGGACTGCTTCGAGACCTTCGAGAACCTGGATCGAGTCCGCGGTATATTCCTGGGAACCTTTTTCCTGTTGAAGATCGTGTGAAAGTTCGATTTCGTCGCTCATTATAAAACCTAAAATCCTTGTAAATTCAATTGAAGGAGTCAATTTGAACAGAAATTGACCCATAGAAGAGGCCCAAAAAAAGGCGGCGAACATGATACCACAAAACGCATATATAATGTTAAGTTTTGTGCGCTTTGGTGGGCGTTTGTGGTTACAGCACAGCAGGGGGATCACAATTTGTTTTAGATTTTGCGTTGCTCCTTGAACATTTTGTTTTGGAGCAGGCCTGGGCCTGCGGCGCGCAGGGGGCCGGGGAGGCGCGCGGACCGCACGTCTCTACCGTCCCCCGGCGTGTTTTGTCGGCCGTGGGGAACTCGCTTCGCTCAAACAAGCCACACGGCCGTACCAACTTCAGGAATGTTAAGACAGATCATCGTAAACTAAATTTTGGAGTCGGCGGCCGCGACGACGGACCACGTTACGTCGCTACACTTCGGCTTCGAACAAATCGCGTCCGCTCGCCGATCTCAGCCTGCTTGCCTTTGGCTTCGCTACGGCTGAGATTTATGTATTTTGACTACCCTCGCCTGAGCTGTAACTGCTTGTGCGCGAGATTTAGTTTATTTTCAGGGCATTCGGGGGCAAGTTGAATGAAAGGCGTAGTTTGTCCCCGAATGGTGCTGAAAAAACGACGGATCAGAAGATGGCCAGAGGCTCAGAGCGAGACCAGTCTTCGACGCTGAATGTGTTGAGTCCCTGGACGATGCGCAGGCAATTGGCGTCGTCGCGGAGTTGTACGGACTGGTCGTTGAACGCAGCGCCCCAGATCTGTGTGCCTACGACAAAGACGCGGAGGACGATCGAAGATTTGCCTGAGTTTAGTCCGACTCGGACGATGGCGTATTGTCCGTGGTCGATCTCACAGAGTGTGTAGAGGAACGACTTGGCCGCAGGGGCAACCGAGATGACGCGGGCATTCGCGAGTGCGGGATCTTCAAAGACGCTCAAGTCGTTAAGCGAGTCGATATTGGCGAGCAGGACTTGTCGGTCATGGGTGATCACGTAGACGGAATCGGCGGATTTGTCTTTACCAAAAGCAATGACATCGCCGTTTTTGAGATCGAACTGTTTTGCGAGCGTATCGGTTCTGACGTTCCACAGGGTGAGATGTTCGTCATCAAGGAAGGCGGCGAGTGTCGCGGTCTCGTTCAGTGCGATGGCTTTTGGCGTTTTGACGGACGGTGTAATTTTTCGGAGCGTTGAGCTGTCGTAGAAGCGGAACTGGTCGTCGTCGGTGTGAAGGACGAGGCATTCGCCGGCGGCAGCCAAGCATCGGACGGGCTGATCGGCGAGGCAGATGCGTGTAATGTCGTTGGTGTCGAGTTTAAGCCGGTAGATCGCGCTGTCTTTGCAGGCAACGATGATCTCTGTGTAGCAAGCACCGGCGCACGCAGCCGCGTAGGGGGCGGGCAACGGTGACGAGGAGAGAATCTCCTGGGATGCGCCCATAAATGCCGTAACGGATTCATCGCGAAGAGCAATAAACCCGGTCTTTTCGGGGGACGGGAAGATCGCGGCGAAGGAGCGTGCGAAACGCGGCGTTCGGAGTCGCTGAACGCGTTGTTTGGCGTCGTAGATCGTGATGTTTCCGTTTTCGTCACCGAGCGCGATGCTTGCATCGCTGTCGTGTGTAAAGGCCGTGACTCTGGCATTATGTTTGGCGATACAGGTCGGTTCTTCGCGCACCGGATCGAAGATCCAAAGTGTTTTTTGGCTTGCCAGTGCGGCAAAGTCGCCGAACTTTGGCAGGTAGAAGTCGACCCATTCGTCGTCGGCTTCGAGTGGCAGACTTGCTTTGACGTTTTCGGAACTCGTGTCATAGATTTCGACGCGGGTCTTGTTCATGGCGACGACGTATCGTTCACAGGCTTCCATTTCGACTTTTTTGGCCTGTTCAAAGTCGTGTTCGAACTGGTCGTCTCCACGCGTGAGTGTGACGGACTTGTCGTTGAAAGAGAATTCCGGTGCGCCGATGAGCGGGATATAGCCGCCAAGGAAGGTGTTCTGCGCAGGGGCTGTGTCGTTTTCGTCCTGTTCGTCGACAAATTCAATGACGTGTTCGTTCGTACCGTCGGTGCAGTTCAGGGATCGAATGCCGTTCCATGTCAAGGCGTTGGCAACGAAGCCGATTCGGAATGCGCCCACGACGTCCAGTGTGTCGAGACACCAGATCTTGACGACCTTGTCGTCGTCAGAGGCGGCTATGTAGCGGTGACAGGGCGAATAAGCAAGGGCGGCAATGCGACCGTGATGCCCCGTCTGAGCCACAATGCGGACGGGATTGACAAACTTACTCGTAGTGGGAACAAAACGATGCGGCAATTCGATCACGAGAGAACTCCCTGAGTGGAAAGGTGTCTTTGAAAACATACCTAACTTCTATTATACCACGAACGAGTCCCATTGTTTTGAAAAAAGGGTAAAAAACGGGAAAAGTTTACGGCATTTGTGTTTGGCGCCTTCAGCACGCGTCCTGCTTAGCCTTCACTGTGAAGTGTCCGGTCGAATATCTCGTTGGTGTTCTCTTCTTCTTCCTCTTCCACGCTGCCAAGGTTGAGATCGCGCAGCATGGCGCTGAGCTGATGCACGTTGTAGGGCTTTTGCAGATACGTGATGCGGTTCTCTTTGATCCAGGCGAGCGACTTGGTGTCAAAATAGCGCGACGTAAGAATGATCGCTGTTTTGGGTCGAATAGACTGGGTGCGACGAATGATCTCAATGCCATCAATGACAGGCATTCTGAGATCGGTGATGACACAGTCAAAAGCATGCTGTTGTAGCATAGCCACGGCTTCAACGCCTGAAGATGCTGTGATGACATGGTAGTCTTCGAACGAAAGCATGAGCGCTAAATTGCGCAACACGTCTTTGTCGTCATCTACCGCTAAAAGTCGAATTCGAGCTCTCAAACCGAATCACTCCTCGCACAAAAAAACGCCTGTATGCCACTGAAGCGAAAGAAATCTTACGCTTGGAGGGGTGTTTTGTCAAGGCGTCGAATGGCGTGATTTTGGGGGAGAGACGTGCGGAACGCGCGTCGGACCGTTGTAGAGACGTGCGAACCGCGCGTCTCCACAACGGTTTTGTTTAATCGACGCTGTAGATGTTGGGTTTTTTGGTCGTTGTCGGGGTCGACGGCTTTTGGGCCGTATTGGATTTTTTGGACGACGATTTTTTGGATTTCAACGTCGTGGGTTTGGCTTCCGGCTTGGTTTCGGGCTGAGCCTCGTCAGGTTGTGCCTGGTCAGGTTGTGCCTGGTCAGGCTGGGCCGCGGCATTGGGTGGCGGCATCATGCCTGGTGGCGGCATGATACGCATCATTTGAACCGTCTGGGTCTGCGGCATGAGCGGCGTGATCGGCAGCGTATAATCGTTGAAGCCTTCGGCTTTGACGACGAGTTCGACTTTTTCACGCGTGCGAATGAAGTTGAGCGTGTCACCGCATTTGCCGATGACGCGATCCTCTTTAGCCATGTAGATCTGAGCCGTCGGGATGGAGCAGGCGATCGTGATCTCGACGCGTGGCAGCTCGTTGGCGCCTTTGAAGGCGCCGATGGCAGCACCGACGATGAGTTTTTGCTCGTGCGACTTGAGCATTTGGACCATCGGTGGGCGTTTGGCCTCAAATTCGGCTCGTTGCTTGTTCAAATAGAGTTTTACCAGACCAAACGAGGCGATGATCGTGACCAGAATGATGATGCCGATAATGACACCCAACCGGATCTTGCCTTCGAGCGTGGTGCCTTCCATGGTCAGGCCGGACATCGTCGGCGATACCGGGGATACGCCTGTTTCGCTCGCGGAGGCCTGTCCTGTGACCGTCGAGAGCCGCGGATTGGTTTTGCCGCTGAAACGGCGCATCTTGGCCGAGGAAAACTCTTTTTTGATCAGCTGATCGTCCAAGGCGGCGAGTGCGTCGTAAACTTCACCCGCGTTTTGGTAGCGTTCTTCGCGTTTTTTACGAATACATTTTTGGATGATGGGACCGAACGATGATTCAACGATCCAGTCGTCGAGGACGTGTTCTTCGGGCGCCATCTGCTGCACGGCGATCTCAAGCGAACCATTGCCGTAGAGGGCGACGTGGGCTGAAATCATTTCGTACATGATGAGACCGAGTGCGTAAACGTCAGCCGAGGGTGTGACGGCGTCGGCACGCAGCAATTCGGGGCTCATATACGACGGTGAACCGACCCAGGCACCAGTCTTGGTCAGTTTCTCATCTTCGATCAAATAGTCGTCATCATCATAGTCGTTGATGATCTTGGCAATGCCGAAGTCGAGCACGCGCACGTCAAAATCGTGTGTTTCCGGATCGACATCGGGTTTGGGTTCAAGCGAGATGTTAGACGGCTTGAGGTCACGGTGAACGATGCCTTTTTGGTGCGCTTCGCGGATGCTTTCGAGCACCTGAAGCATCAGGTATTTCGTTTCATAGAGCGAAAAGCGTTCGTGTCGCTCGACGAATTCTTCCATCGAGGTGCCCTGCAACAGCTCCATGACGTAGAAAAGTGTGTCATTTTTGGCCGTACCGGCGTCGATGACTTTGATCGTGTGCTCGTTATTGAGGATGCCGCAAACTTTGATCTCGCGTTCAAACCGTTTGGCGGCCTTTTCGTAGTCGGGAATAGCGTGTCGCAGGGTTTTGACCGCAACGCGTTTGTTATTATCGGCGATGTTTTCGCATAGATACACGACGCCGAAGCCGCCTTCACCCAGGACCTTGATGACGCGGTAGCGGTCCGCGATCAGTTCGTCTTTTACGAACTTGTCTTTGTTTTTATCTGAGGTCGAAGCCTGCGAGATCTTGGCCGAAATTTCAGCCAGGCCTTCCTCAGTGGTTCGCACAGCGAGGTCGTTGTTGATATGCGAAGACTCAGGCATGGCGTTAGAAGAAACTGCGGAAAGGCGTGCGGCATTCGTGTTGCCGCGTTTCCAGTGTTGAGCAAAGGCGCTGGTGGTGTCTATCTTTCGGACCTGGTCGTCCTGTGTGTAGCGATCCGTCAAGGGAATTTCATCCATACTTTTTTGAGCGTTGCCGTTTTGGTCGTTCTGATTCATGGTTTTGCGTTTAATTAAGTGGCTATGCGTCCAATGTTTGTGCCATTAGGCGAGCGTATTGAGCATCGCGAAAAGCTCGCCCGCGCCGCGTATGGCGTCAGCCAAGCGGCGCCAAAAAAAGCGAGCGTATTGAGCTCCGCGAAAAGCTCGCTTCCCTGCAAAGGCGAAGCCAAGCAGGGCAAAAATATAAACAACTAGAATGTTACCAGTAATCCCCACGGTGTCAAAGTATTGCCCGACATCCACGGCAGGATGATATCGGCCAGGAAGAGGTATTCGACGCCGGAGAGGGCAATGAATGGGCCGTAAGGAATGGCGAGTTTTGTGGCGGCAGGGGCTGCTTCGTCGGCATCGCCGTTTGTGGCGCTGGTTTGGGCGTCGTCGGTGTCGTCCTTTTGGCTTTCGTTGATCTCATTGGCGACTTCATTTTTGAAGAATCCGGTCGCATCGCCATTTTGCTGTTTTGCGCCGACTTTCATGGCAATGAGTGCGCCGACGATGCCTTGGAGGCTTGAGGCGAGGAAGACGAAGGGGAGGGCTTCCCATCCGAGGAAAGCCCCGATCATGGCCATCATCCAGATGTCACCGCCGCCCATGCCGATACGTTTGGTGACGAGATAATACAGTCCAATGATCGCGATGACGATGCCGCCGCCGATGAGGCCGCCGAGCAGTGCGTCCACAACGTCAATATTACCAAGAATGGATACAAAAGGAAATGTTTCTGGAATGACCCAGGCCGTGAGAACGCCAAGTCCCGCCATGGGCAGCGTGATCTCGGGCGGCAATTCGGTGGTGTCGTAGTCGATGAGGGCGAGTGCCAGACAGGCGATCGCGAACAGCGTGAGTGCGACAAACAGCACGAGGGTCTTCCAGAGCATGCCGTCTTGAAGCAGGAACGGCAAGGTGGGCACGACGACCTGATGGCAAAGCAGCGCGCCGAAGATCGCGCCGATACTTTCGACAATGACGTATCTTGGCGAGATAGGTTCTTTGCAGTTTCGACACTTGGCGCGCAACATTAGCCAACTGATGATCGGAATGTTGTCATACCACTTGATGCGATGGCCGCATTTTGGGCAGGCGCTCGGCGGCGAAACGACCGATTCGTGCCTCGGCACGCGCCAGATCACGACATTTGAGAAGGAGGCAACGCACGCAGCAAAGGCAATACAAAAGAAATAGGCCCAGGGGGTAATGTCAGAAACGAAATCTTGCATGGTTTTGCGATAAATTTTGAAGAATTTTGAATGGAACGGTTGAGTTTTTTGTGGGAGGGGGAAGTGTCCCCCTGAGCGGCTATTTTTTTTTCAAAAAAATACGCCGCTACCCCCTCGCCCTGCGGGGCTCAGAACGTGGTGAAACAACCATTGCGAGGCGTGTTGCAGCCGCGAGGCGTGTTTATTCGAAAAACAGGGTTTGTTCTTCACCGTTTTGCGCGACGAGCTGGTCGATCGTGTTGAGGAAATACTGACGCTGTGCCCAGAATGTCTCAAAGCGCTCGCGATCGAACGACGTGGCATTGGGAAACAGTCGCTCGAGGGTGCGATCGTGATCCCAGGCGCGAATGGCTTCGACCGTGATTCGCGAAAAGCGCTGAATTGCTTGGACATGCTTGCGTGGTTTGGGATTCACTGTTTGTGAAAACGCTGCGCCGTTGTCGATCGAAACAAAGCGCTGGTTCGCGATCTGGCAGTTAACGCCGTAAAATGCTTGGTTGCTGCTGTAACGGTCCCAGTTGTTCGTGAGCAGGTCGAGCACGAGCATGTTTGAGATTTGAAGCGCAATGTCGTATGCCGAGGCGTCTGCGAGGTGCTTTTTGAGCTTGGACGCGAGATGTTCGGCGCGTTCAGAATGGTTTTTTGCCACAAACGCCTCGATACTATCTATCGCCTTGTGATTTTTTAATTCGTCTTTGGAGAGCGCGAACCACGGCAGCCAGATATCTTCGTATTCGATGGGAAAATCCGCGTAGTCGGGGATCCAGGTCTTCATGGTGCCGGTGACGAGATCCTGGTCGTTCTGGCGCGTGAGCGTGAGATCTTTAAACTCTTCACTGGCGTTTGGGTTGGATGGAATGCGCGCGTAGAGTCCCGAAAATTGACGATATTCGAACGACACCGGGGTGTTTTTGGGAATGTCGAAGCGGCATCGCATGAGGGGACAGAGTCGATAGGCCGCGATCTCGGCGCGTGGATTGGTTTGTTTTCGCGATTGAAGCGGTTTGAAGGCGGCAAATGTTTGTTTGTCTTTGATCAGTCGATAGACGAGCGAGGAGCCTCCGCCCAGTTTTTTGATGGCAGTGACGTCGACGTCGTTGACGAGTGGCTGCATATCCGCGTTGTAGTCGGGATGCTGGTCGTAGATCTGGTCGAACGCCTGGTTGAGGTCGTCATGGGTGCCGAATTTGATTTCAGCGTTTTGAATGGCGAGCAACGCGTCATCGAACTGGTTTTGTGCAGCGAGGCTACGGGCGTTTTGGATGGCGGCTTCGAGGGGAGAAACAGGCGCCTCTGGTGGAACCGGAATTTCTGGCTCGGTTTCAGCCTGGACGGGGGCTGGCGCTTCGTTTGCCTGCTTGTTTTGGCAGGACAAGCCGGGTATCAGGCACAAGATTACGAGCAAAAGGGAACGATATTTCATGGCAAAGCCTTGGATCGAGTGAAAAGCTGCGACGAAAGTCGCAAAAATCATTGGATTTTAGCAGAAATGAGTTGAAAAGGCTTGTGCGTATTCAGTAAAATCCACGTCCCTGCGATTGGCGCGGGTTTAAGCATTAGGAGAAATTCAATGAGACAGTATCATGTCCAGCTCGAAAGGGGCGAAGTCGGTCGTTATGTTCTTCTTCCCGGTAATCCACAGCGTGTAGAGAAAATGGCGCAGTATCTTGAGAACGCGCATTTTGTTCGCCAGAACCGCGAATACTGCACGTGGACGGGCGAGCTTCTTGGTGAGAAGGTTTCTATCGTGTCGACGGGTATTGGTGGTCCTTCCGCAGCCATTTGTATGGAAGAACTTGGTGAGATCGGCGTTGATACGTTTATTCGTACGGGGACGTGTGGCATGCTTCAGCCTGGCCATGGTCGCGGCGAAGTCGTCATTGCGACGGGTTCCGTTCGTGGTGGTGCGACGGCCGATGCCTATGTGCCGCGTTCTTTCCCGGCCATTGCGAATCACGACATCGTGACTGACCTCATTGAAGCCGCGCGTGGCCGTGGCTACACACACTCGGTTGGTATCATTCAGTGCAAAGACGCGTTTTATCTTGAAGATCCTGTGAAGCTGCCGCGCGCGAAGCAGGTCGAAATGGAATGGGAAATGTGGCGTCGCGCCGGTGTCGTGGCGAGCGAGATGGAATCCGATACGTTGTTCGTTATCGCTTCGATCCGTGGCTATCGAATGGGCACCGTGTTGATGTCGCTTGGCGGCACAGCCGGTGATACTGAAATGGTCGGGACGTCCAAAGACGAGCTCGATCGTATGACCACGACCGCGATCGATGCGCTGAAGATCCGTATTCAGAAAGACCGCGCATAAAACATAAAAACGAAGTATTTGCACGCCGATCAGGGCGTGCAAATTCACAAAATAAAAAAAAGGCACGCTATTGCGTGCCTTTTTTGATTTTAGATAAGGTTTCCGCCACCGGAGGGGATATTCTGACCATTGACGACGGGGCCAACGGGGACGAAAGGCGGCGCGAAGGACGGGATGTTACCGGTCCCCATAACGAGGTTGACCATCTGGGATGAGACCCAAATGAGGAAGCCTGTTGCGAGGCATGTGGCGATGGCTTCAAAGACCGTGTCATAAATTTTGTCGTTTGACTTGTCTTTGAGGTTGCTGGGGAAGTTATCGATCATGGCTTTTTTAAGCTTCATCGGCGTGGTGATATCGGCAAGCCCGGTAGAGGGGCATGCGATGAGCGGCCATGTGACGTTCGGCATGGGCGGTGCGACGGGGCCGGGGAAAGCCGCGAAGGCTGGGTACCATGGGGCAGCCGGGATCGTGAGGCCGTCGATGTAATTTTTGAGGCATTTGGCAACGCCTTTGGCGACGGCATCGCGCCATTTTGCGAAGCTCTTTCCGCCGCTGATCTCAGCGTGACCGGGATAGCTTTTGAAGAGGGCTTCAAAATCGGAAGTCGTGGTGAGGCAACCTTTTGAACCAGTGGCAACTGGGCCGTTGATCTTAATATTTTTGAAGAAGAGCGTGGGGCGCCAGATGTTGAAGGCGTACGACGTTGCATCGATCATCGTGTAGATGAAGGACTTGTAGAACGCGGTCATGGTCGTGGCTGCAGAGAAGTGGTAGGATTGGGGATCCTGAGTTCCGAAGTAGGAAAGAATACCGTCAGCAGCCGGGTAACCCATACCCCAGTTGGCCTGACCTACGCCGGTGACATAGTTTTTGTTGTCGTCATCGCTTTTCTGTTGCGGTGCCTGCCAACTGTCCTGAGGCGGCATCTTGTGCTGATGGGCCGCGACGGAAAGGTCAGCCAAAACCTTCACAAAATTCACTGTCGTCATGTTTTACCTCCATAACTAGTAAACAAAATAAGCCTGGGGGAATTTTAGCAAGTTTTGCGCCGTTCGTCACAACTTTTTACGTGTGTTTGTATGCTTGCCATGTTGGACGACCATTCTGTGTGGTTCGTTCGCAATTCGTTGTGATACAAGCATGATCGTGGTGTGAACGCGTGACAAAACGTTTGTGACGGCATCGCGCCCGAGACAGATCAAGGCATGGTTTAGCTGGATGAAATGCCATTGTTTGGGGTCTGTTGTCCCCATGTTTACTCAGGGCTAGCAATCCTTTATAATCGAAGCGCGTTGTGTTTTCAGAGTCACGCCTCTTAAAGGAATTATTTATGTCTCAACATCTTACCGTGTCCGATCATGCCGTCGTCGAGTTTGTCGACAAGGGTAAATATCAGCTTGGCTTTGTCGTTTCTGTCGATACGAAGGCGTCGAAAGTGAAACTTATCAACCAGCTGAAGCGGGAGGTAATGTTGCCTGTGCGTCAGGTCATGCATGTGTTGACGAACAACGCGGGCATTTCGCTGACCCTGCCGATCTCAAACATCGCTGATATTCTCACCTCGATCGAGCTCAAGGCACAAAGTCAGGCCAGCCAGATCGATATTGAGGAACTCTGGCAGCTGACGGCCGAAGAATCGAGCGAGGTCGAACTGGACATGCTCGTAGCGCTGAACTTTTCGAATCCGGATGCGGAACAACGTCTTGCGATGATCCGGTCGCTTCGCGCCGACCGCATTTACTTTAAGGAAACGACGTCCGAAATGTATCAACTTCGTTCGGCGGACGCCGTGGCCGATATCAAACGTCAGATCGCTGTTTTGGCTGAACGCGATGCCTATCGCGAACGCTTTGTTGATGAAGCAGAACAAATCTTGAAACTCGCCACGGCCTCTGAACGCGAGGAGGCCATCGAAAACCGCGACCACTCGCTCGATGGCGCGTACAACACGATTCAGGATTACGCCCTGTTTGGCGCGGAATCCAAGGTTCAGGCCGAAGCTGAGTTGTTATTGAGCCTGCTTCAGAAACGTTTGAACCGAGGTTTTTCGGGCACGGCGCATTTGCGTGCACGCTCGTTGCTGTTTGAACTTGGTTACTGGCCGGCTGACACAAACGTCGCATTGTTGCGCCATGACATTCAGCGTGAATTCGGGGATGTCGTCGAAGCCGAGGCGTTTCAACTTTATCAGTCGTCCGGCGATTTCTCTAATCGTTGTGATCTGACGGCGTTGAACGTGTTTTCTATCGACGACATTGAGACAAAAGACATCGACGATGCGCTTTCACTCGAGCGTTTGGAGGGCGGTCGACTTCGCTTGGGCGTGCACATCGCTTGTCCGCCTGCGTCTTTTGCCTATGGGTCGCCGATGGAGCTGGCGGCACGCGGCCGTGGCACCTCGCTCTACCTTGCCGAAGCCCGTATTCCAATGTTGCCACCCATCGTGAGCGAAAACGCGTTGTCTTTGATGGAAGGCGGTAAACGCGCCGCCATGTCATTTTTGATCACCTACGATGCCGAATACAACGTGGTGGATCGCGAAATCGTGCGATCCGTTGTGCAGTCCAAACATCGTTTGACGTATGAAACTGCGGAACAGATGCTCGAAGCAGGTATCGATGAGACAAGTGATGACCTGCGAACGATCCTGGAGATCACCGAGTCGAATGCGGCACAACGTCACGCGGCGGGCGCCATTGACGTGAATCTGCCTGAAAACAAAGTCGTTTTTGATGCCGAGACGCGTCGCTATTCACTCGTGCCCGTCGATAACAGCATGATGAGTCGTCAACTCGTTGCGGAGTGCATGATCATCGCGAATGCCTGGGTCGCCGCGTATTGCGCGGAACACGAGATTCCAGTGCTTTATCGCACTCAGCCCGAACCGAGTAATATGCCAAGTCAGGAAGAACTCGATGCCATGTTGAATGACATTATTCGTGCCTTGAGCATGCGTCGTTGCATGTCACCGGCGGTTTCTTCGACCACACCGGGCAAACATGCTGGTCTGGGGCTTGAAGCCTATCTGCAGGCCACAAGTCCGTTACGCCGCTACGGTGACCTTATGGTCCACTACCAGCTTGACCAGTATTTGCAAAACGGTGTGCCGGCTTTCGATGCTGAGGCGTATGCCACAGCCATGACGGCCGTCGAAGGTCCGTTATCCTCTGCCAACGCGGCTTCGCGAGAAGCCAATCAGTATGCATCACTCGCCTATTTGCAGCAGGAGCGCGAGCAGCTGTTCGAAGCTATGATCGTGCAATATAACCCGGAACGCCCGGATCATCCGCAGATCATTTTGCTGGACACACAAGTGCGCGCGACCATCTCGTTGCGTAAACATTTGGTGCCCGGTACCATGATCAAAGTGCGTATCGACAATGTCAATCCGGAGGATGGCACGCTCGTTGTTCAGTTCGTCAGCGAGGTTTAGTCGGACAACTTGTAGAATTATGTCAGGGCTTTGATCTGACACTCTATTTAGGCGCCGTTGGTGCCAGCTCCCCCGGTCGGGGGAGCTTTTTATGACACGTCATTCCGTCAAATAGCAACCCAGTCGGTCGCTCTGTCATGGAAATTGACTGAATGGCATAAGGACTATGCGTTAAACTAGTCGACGAGGGTCGATTTAGCGTTGTCGCTGAGAATGGCGTCGAGGTTGGCAAGCTCGTCAACACAGCAGACGCGAAGTTTCATGCCGTTTTCTTTGCAAAGCACCATGGCGGTGAGATCCATAACGCCGAGGTTCTGGGCGATGGCATCGTCAAAGCGAATGTGTTCGTATCGCTTGGCATCACTGTATTTGTTGGGGTCTTTGTCGTAGATGCCGTCGACCTTGGTCGCTTTGATGAGAATATCGCAATTCAGTTCGAGGGCACGGAGTGCCGCCGCCGAATCGGTGGTAAAATAGGGATTCGAGGTGCCGCCGGCGACCAGAATGATGGTTTTTTGACTCAGTTCTTTTCTGGCTTCGGGAATGTCGTAGTGCGTAGCAAGCGAATTGACGCTGCTGACAGCGTGTGCAGTGTAGCCCTGGGCGATGAGGTGTTGTTCGAGGGTCATGCAGTTGATGACTGTTGCCATCATGCCAATCTGGTCAGCCTTTGAACGATCGAGCCCTTTCGTTGATTTTCCGCGCAGAATGTTGCCGCCGCCCGTGACAATGGCGAGTTCGTGGTTTTTGGAGATCTCACCGAGGATCTTCGCGAAATTCTTGAGGGTGTCAGCATCCAAACCGATGCCCTGAGGGCCGCCGAGGACTTCACCGCTAAGTTTGAGCATGATACGCATTTTGAATTCTCCTTCCCGTGTTTGAAAAAAAAAGCCCGGCGAATGGCACCGGGCTATGTTTTAAGGCGCGAACGACAGTTTACTTGTCTTCAGGCTGATTGTCGTTCTTTTTAGCGCGTTTTTTTGCAGATTTGTTTTTGCCCTTTTTAGATTTGGGCGTGTTTTTAGAGCCATTTTCGTCGAGGTTCGTGTCGTCCTCGGCGTCATCATTGTGATCGTCATCCGAATTGGTCGACTCGCTGGCGGTGTTATTTGGCTCATTTGGTTTTTCGGCCTTGTTTTCGGCCTTGGTATCGTCATTTTCACCGTCGTTGCCTGAGCCGTCGGAACCGTCGGTCCCGCTTGTGGCGGGGCAAGCTTGTGGCGCTGGTTCAGGGTCGGTTTTTGCTTCGGCGTCGTCCTGATTCGACGATGCTTTCTTGAGGTAGTCGTTGATATTGATGATGTCGATGTGGCTCTCAACGATCTCCTTGGTGATGACGAGTTTTTTGATGTCATCCCGTCCCGGGCATGCATACATGAACGGCATCATGATATTTTCGATGATGCCGCGAAGCCCACGGGCGCCGGATTCGCGTTTAACAGCCTGTGCGGCGATGGCCTGCAGTGCGTCTTCCGTGAACTCGATCTCAATGCCGTCGATCTTAAACATCTTGGCGTATTGCTTGACCAAGCTGTTTTTGGGTTCGGTGAGAACGCGGATAAGGGCTTTTTCGTCGAGCGGGTTGAGCGTTGCCACGACGGGGAGACGGCCGACGAGTTCGGGAATGAGCCCGAATTTGAGAAGGTCCTCGGGTTCGAGCGCGCTATACAGGGCTTTGACGTCTTTTTTATCTGATTTTTTGATATCCGCGTTAAAGCCGATGGAGGCGTTGGCGGTTCTGGCATCGATGATGTCTTCGAGTCCAACGAAGGCGCCGCCGCAGATGAAGAGGATGTTCGTGGTGTCGATGCGGATAAATTCCTGCTGGGGGTGTTTACGTCCACCTTTGGGCGGAACGGCAGCCACGGTGCCTTCAATGAGTTTGAGGAGGGATTGCTGCACGCCTTCGCCGGAAACGTCGCGTGTGATCGAGACGTTTTCGCCTTTTTTGGCGAGTTTATCGATTTCGTCGATGTAAATGATGCCGCGGCTGGCGCGTTCAATGTCGTTATCGGCAGCATTGATCAGGTTAAGGACGATGTTTTCGACATCGTCGCCGACATAACCAGCTTCGGTGAGGCTCGTCGCGTCAGCGATCGCGAGCGGCACATCGAGGATCTTGGCGAGTGTTTGTGCCAAAAGGGTCTTACCTGTACCCGTTGGGCCGATGATGAGGATGTTGGATTTACCAAGTTCGACATCATCGTCTTTTCGTTGAGGCGCTGAGATGCGTTTGTAGTGGTTGTGAACGGCGACCGAAAGGATTTTCTTTGCGCGGTCCTGGTCGACGACGAAATCACTCAATTTGTTATAAATATCCTTTGGTTTTGGGATATTTTCAAACTCATCGGATTCGCTGTTTAAGCACAATTCCTCCGTCAATTCTTCGAAGGCGGTATCGACGCATTCATTGCAGATATAGACGTTTGGTCCAGCGATCAGTTTTTTGACGTCTGCGCGTTCCTTGTCACAGAAGGAGCAGCGAAGGTTCGGCTGTGGGAAAGACAAGTGAAGACTCCTGTAAAAGTCTGGCGAAGCCCATGGTTAATTTGGCTTGCCAGGGACCCTGTATCAAGGTCGAGTGAGTTTGCCGCCGCATATATTTGGCGGCATGCCAAGTGACGTAAGAGATTTACGCCTCTTTGTTTTCGGTATCAGCGCTGGGATGTCCCTCTTTGACGCGGTGAATGACCTCGTCGATGAGGCCGTAATCTTTGGCTTCATCGGCCGTGAGGATGTGGTCACGGTCAGTGTCTTTTTCGATGCGTTCGATGGGCTGACCGGAGTGGCGCGAGAGGATGCCGTTGAGGACGGTTCTCATACGGACGATCTCTTTGGCCTGTAGGTCGATATCGGTGGCCTGTCCGGAAATACCGCCCGAGATGAGGGGCTGGTGGATGAGGACACGGCTATTGGGGAGGGAATAGCGTTTTCCCTTGGTGCCGGCGCAAAGGAGCACGGCGCCCATGCTTGCCGCCTGACCGATGCAGATGGTCGAAATGGGGCAACGAACGTGCTGCATGGTGTCGTAGATGGCCATACCAGCGGTGACGGAGCCACCAGGGCTGTTGATGTACATCTGGATGTCTTTCTCGGGATTTTCACTTTCGAGGAAGAGCAACTGAGCGATGATGCTGTTGGCGACGGAGTCGCTGATCGACGTGCCGAGCATGACGATGCGGTCTTTGAGCAAGCGGCTGTAGATGTCCCAGGCGCGTTCGCCACGGGGGGATTGTTCGATAACTGTAGGAATGAGTGTCATAGGTTCGTCGTCCTCCTCTTCTTCATCATCCATGACGGGACCGAGAGAATCCCAAAGTTCCGTAGGGATGGCATTATAGATTTCAGGAATTGGCATAAATTTCAGCTTTTTTTGAAAAGGTTCAGGTAGGCAGATGAAGATAGACTGAGCGTCTGTTCTGGCACCGGAACAAAGGAACGAAAGGGTATCGGTCTGAAATAAACTGTCGGGTGAATTAGGTCAATAATTGTAGCGGAGGCACCCGCCCATTTCCACAAAAATCTTTTGCACATCGCGAACCATGCGCGATGGACGTTAAAGCAATTTTTGGCTTTTTTAACGAATTGAGTTTTCAGTCAAATTCGTCATCAGTCATTTTTTTAAGCGTAACAATTTGTATTTGGCCCTGCCAGGCGAAGGGGTAGCGGCGTATTTGCGCGTGCGCAAATAGCCGCGTAGGGGAAGGCTTTCCCCTTCCCATTTCCCTTCAAAGCAGGATCAATTAGGCTTCGGTGATTTTGGCCGAGGCTTTGATGGCTTCGATGGCGCGGTCACGGGCGACCTGATCGCTGACGAAGCTGCCGGCATTGCCGCTCTTGAGCCAATCACGGATTTTGGATTCATCGACGTTGGAGAACCATTTTTTGGCTTCATTCACGCTGTCATCTTCGGTCACGGCGATGCCTTCGGCTTTGGCGATGGCATTGAGGATGATCTCGTTGTGGTAGTCACGACGATATTCGTCGAGTTCTTCGTCTTTGATGTTGCTTTCGATGCGGGCGAGCATGCGTTCGTCGATCTGCTGACGAAGCATCTGTTCGATCTGGAGACGGATCGCCTGGACGGCGCGGGCTTTGATGTAGCCTTCGGGCAGATCGGTGGGGGCGGATTCGCGGAGTTTGGCGAGGAGCGCGTCG
>JAZUKH010000125.1:0-7597 GCA_045643185.1 Myxococcota bacterium
CCTCTGCCTGCGGCGCCTAGGCGAATATGCACCAAAACACGCGACGCAAACGCCAAATTATGGTAGACTATCGTGCGTTTTTTTTCGTGCTCGCCCAAGCGAGTTCGTTCATAATTCGTTCATAAAATGATTACTGACGAAGGAGTCAAAATGGCTGAATCACTTTGGAAACGTTATCAAAACATGATCTGTGTGTGCGACGACATCGATCTTTCACTCGATATTAGCCGTATGCGCTTTGATGATGCGTATTTGGCGAAAATGCAATCGAAAATGAACGCCGCTTTTGACGCAATGGCCGACATTGAAAATGGTTCGGTAGCCAATCCAGATGAGAATCGCCGCGTTGGTCATTACTGGCTCCGCACCCCGTCGCTCGCGCCTTCAGCCGACCTTCGTGAAGCCATCGAATCGATGCAGCGCGATGTCAAAGCCTTCGCCCAGTCGGTGCACAACCACGAGATCGTTGCGCCCAATGGCCGCCCCTTTACCGATCTGCTCGTCATTGGCATCGGTGGCTCAGCGCTCGGCCCCCAGTGGATCGCGTCAGCCCTCAGCGTCCCTGGTCAAGACAAGCTCCGTGTCCACTTCCTCGACAATACCGATCCGGAAGGCATTCAGGACACGTTGGCACGCATTCCTTCGCCAGACACGACGATCGTCGTTGTCATTTCCAAATCTGGTTCCACGCCTGAAACACGCAATGGCATGCTGACCGCACAAAAATTCTTTGCCGATCACGACCTGCCGTTTGCACCGCGTGCCGTCGCCATTACTGGTGATAACTCCAAGCTCTTTAACACAGCCAAGTCGGAAGGCTGGCTCAAGACGTTCCCGATGTGGGACTGGGTCGGTGGCCGCACGAGCGAACTTTCAGCGGTTGGTTTGCTTCCGGCTGCGCTTCAGGGCATCGACATCGACGCTATGCTCAGCGGCGCGTCCGCTTGCGACGTCCACACGCGTGACCGCGATGTGCGCAAAAACCCGGCGGCACTCATGGCCCTCATGTGGTATTACGCCACAAACGGCAAAGGCGAAAAAGACCTCGTCATTCTGCCCTACAAAGACAAACTCCTGCTCTTCGCGCGTTACCTGCAGCAGTTGATCATGGAATCCCTCGGCAAACGCCTCGACCTGGATGGCAAAGAAGTTTTCCAAGGCCTCACCGTGTATGGCAACAAGGGTTCGACCGATCAACACGCCTATGTGCAGCAACTTCGTGACGGCATCGCAAATTACTTTGCGACCTTCATCGACGTGCTCGAATACGGCGCCGAAGCGATCGACGTCGATACCGACACGACACCGGGCGATTACCTCCACGGGTTCCTTCAGGGCACGCGCAAAGCGACCTACGAGTCGGGACGCGATTCCATGACGATCACGGTTCGCCGCATCGACGCACGCACCATCGGCGCACTCATCGCGCTCTTTGAACGCACGGTCGGGCTTTACGCTTCCCTGATCCATATCAATGCCTACCATCAACCCGGTGTGGAAGCTGGCAAAAAAGCCGCCGCAAGCATCCTCGACATTCAGCGTCGTGCCATCGACGTACTGCGCGCAGGAGAATCGCTCAACGTCGACCAACTCGCCCAACGCATCGCCTGCGACGACATCGAAATGCTCTACCGTGTGCTGACTTATCTGCACGCCAATCACCGCATCAAGGCATCGTCTGACAACGCTTACGCGTTCGACCGCAAATTCTTTGTTTGATCATGCACGACCAGACCCAGTTTCCTCGCATCGAAGCACTTTTATTTGAAAAAACCTGGTGCTCGCCGCGTGTCGGCACGTTCATCCCGGCTTTTCGCGCTGACGATCAGGTCTTTCTGGGTCGACTCGTTCAAAATGGACGAACTTTTGACGTGGTGCTGCCCACAGGCAGCACCACAGCGTCTTTGCTCGTCCAGGCGCCCAGCCCGGTTGAATATGGAACGCCTTTGGCTGACGCGCTCGACGACATGCACAAGCCAAAACACGTTAACGCAACAAACCAGGTCATTGCGCCATGCGACGGTTTTCTTAAGACCGCGCCAGACGGGCAGCCGTTGTTTGTACACGGCGACTTGGTCAGACCCGGCGACGTCGTCGCCGTCATTGAACTCATGAAACTTGGCGTCGACGTGGTTTATCAAGGCAATGACGTCGTAACGTTCAACCGGTACACCGAAAAAAACACGGTCAAACGTGGCGACTGGATCTGCGAATTCATGCCGTAACGAGGCGATCAACAACGTGTTGGGCCCCGCCAGGCGAAGGGGGAGCGGCGTATTGGCGGATGCCGATTCGAAGTAGAGAGGGAAAATTTTGCGTCTCTACTTCAAATCGCCGCCAATAGCCGCGTAGGGGAAGGCTTTCCCCTCCCCCAAATCCATAACGATCTGTGTTAAATCGTATCGTAGATGGTATCGTCATCCACATCATAGATCACGAGCGTATTGGCAGAAGCTTCGCTGACCGCGATATAGTGCACGTCATCCGACTTGAACACAACGGCGCTTGAAGGCGCAGACCCAAGGGACACGCCCTTTTGCGTGAATTCACTCTTTGTCGTGAACTCGTAGGCATCTCCTTTGACGAGATTGAACGCATCCTCAGGCATATAGAGCTCAAAGAAAGCCGTCGAAGCATCCGGAATGAGCTTGGCCGGAAGATCTTTTGGCCCCAGTTTCGCGTTCGCCGCAGCGATGGCCTTGTTCTTCTCGTGAACGGCAGGATCCAAATTAAAGCGCATCTGACCGTAGTCGTTGATGGGATTGTCGACGCATTTGTCACCCACAGCCAGGCGACGATTCACATAGGTGGAATTGCTCGTGATGATCCACGAACCGGAAGCCTGGATCTCATACGGGAATGCCGTCGGGAAACAACGTTTGAGCGGCGCCGCTTTCGATTTGCCCTCTTCACCGGTCGGTTCAACGACGAGGTACTCGGAGTGAACCTCTTTGATCGTCCATTCCAGATCGTATCGCGCGCCTTTTTCGCCCAGGACCGGTGCGCACGCCTCAAGATCGGAACGCGTATCGGAACGGGAAGTCAACACAAGGTGATCGCCTTCGCGAACGCCGAGCGCGCACAGATCGCCGCTCATCATACGGAAAACGCCATCTTTGCTGAAGTAACCATCATTACGACGCGTTTTTTCGAGCGGACCTTCATAGGTGACGCGCCATGTCTCGCTGCCCATGATCTGGTCATAAACGGCCATGTCGATATAAAGTTCTTTGTTCGTCGTATCAAGCTTGACCGAATCACGCTGACGCAATTCGATCCTGGGCACGTCATTTTCGCCGCAAAGTCGGCTTACGCAACGTATGACGCCCAAATATGATTCATCGGCGTCATCATCTTCCGGCCACATCGTATCGATCACAATACGCTGCGACTCATCTTCGACATCTCTAAAGAAATAGCGATAGTCTTTTTGAATCGTCAACTCACCCAACAAGCCAGACGACGTGGTGTAATAAGCAACAGCATCTTCAACAACGACTTTGTGATTATTCTTGTTGTAGGCGTTATAACTGATGATATCCCCGACGACGTCCATCGGCACGCGATTGACGGGAATACCGACCGAACGTGTGCGTGGGAAGTGCCCACTAAGATCGACGGTAGAACGCTTCGCCAGATCGACAACGAGTATCTCTGAATCAACAGGATTGACGACGTACAACCAGCGTCCAAGCGGATCGATGCCGATCTCACCGCGTCCTGCGGCGTAATAATCCGTTTCGGTGAAGCCAAACGCCCCGTAACAACCAGAATCAGCGGTATCGACGAGCGTATCGCCGTCATTGTCGATGCCGTCATTGCACATGCCGGTCGTACGGACCTGGTCGGCGTTGCTCATCGGCTCGTCTGTCGGCCACAAGCACATCTCATTGTCACGACCTTCTTTGCACGAGCCGTAAGTGATGGGCTGATAACCGTCTTCCTCGCTGGCATCGTCCCACGAGACGCAGCCATAGTCGAGGAGGTCGACCATGCCATCGCCATCGTTATCGATCTGATCACTGCACTCGGTCTTGCCAACAAAGCCAGCGCCGAACAAGCTGTTTTCGACGCCGTCAGAATAGCCTTCCACGCTCCACGGATAAAAACACGACGGATCAGCAGAATCGACCAGTCCATCGCCGTTATTATCAATGCCATCGCTGCAACTATACCCCGTGCCAATCTTATCGACCTCGCACGGATATTTGCCGCTGCAGACATTATCGGCATCCCCGTCGGCGTTATAAGCGATCACCGAGATATAGCGACGATCGGCAAAAGACACGTAACCGAGGTTGCCATTCGGATCAGCCACGTACGAAAAGACCTGACCATCCAACGTGATCACGTCTTCCCACACGAATTTCAGCTGATCTTTCGTCAGTTTGCACGTGGTCTTAAAGACGTTTTCGCCAGCGCCGCAGTCATACGTCAGGGTGAGCTTACGCACAGTCCCGTCTAAAAAATAAACGTAATAAGCGCCATCCTTCGCCTGGTAGGTCACGCGACGAGCCGGCTTGTCGAGGGTCATGTAAGCGACCTCGCGCAACTCATAGGCCGAGACCACAGAAAGGTCGTTGTTGATGGAACTCGTCGTAACGATCAACACACCTTTGTCATCGGAAGCCATCGCCTGAGGGCGTTCTCCGACCGGAATCGACGTGACACCCGGAACCGAGCGCGTAATATCGACGACGTCAAAGTCCTCGTCACCATCAAACGGCACGTAGGCAAGCGTGCCATCTCCGGCATTGGCTGCAAACAGAGCCTGTCTGAGTTCCACATTCTGTGCTTCACAGTCACTCACAGCGACCAGCTCGCCATTCAGAACGCACTGTTTGACAAGATGAAGCGACGAAGGCATGTCAAACGCTGGCAACGTCGACTCATTTTCATCGTCACAACCGCTGAATGCCACCGCACAGGCGGCGGCCATAAGGATAAATAAGTATTTTTTCATGAGTCTGAATTGAAATAAATTATTTTGGCTTGGATCGTCCTACGTCGCGTCGTCTTCCGTATTAAGGAATTTCTTTTTGACGACCGGATGACGTGGATCGCTCGTGTCGAAAAGCCAAATGTCATTCCCATTGAAGTGAAGCACATAGACTTCGTTTTTATCGTTATCCGCCTGAATGTCGTACGGACCTTCGCCGACTTCTAACTTAAGAATGATCTCAAGACTGATCGGATCGACGAGATAGATCGAGTTATCCGTCACGCTTGAGAGATAGAGAACACCGTTTTCTTGATCACCGACCCAGGCAATTTTTGACATATTCTGGGAAAGCAACCCGATGCCAACAGCCTGGGTGTTTTCAATTTTGACATCACCGCCAACGGTGTTGCCAATGTTGAATTTGTAGATCGAATTCGGATACTGATTGATCAAATATAGATGTTGATGTGCCGGATCAGTCGTCATACCACGCCCATCGTAAGCGCCCATGGCTTCAGGCACAGTAAAGCGTTCTTTGACGTGCAATCCGAGCACCTTAGCGCCGGCACTGAGCACGGGCTCGATGAGGGCGAGGTCGGTCGCGGCGCGTCCCGTCACAAAGAACTGTTCACCACGAGCCCAAAGCACTTCGCTGGCACTATAAACGAGCGAAGCTGTCTCGTAACTGAACTTATAATCCTTGCCTGCCGAAGCTGGGGGAATGACCGTCATGGCCGTCACATAACTGTTGCGCAACTGGGCGATCATGAGCAGGTCGAAATAAAGACGACCATTGGGATTGCCGTTCGAGTCGTATTGTTCGCGGTAGCTACGCGTCACGGTCACAAAAGTCGGATCATCCTCAATGATGATGCGGCAATCCAACAAGTCGCTCGCCTCACGATTTTTGGGGCAATAAATATCACTGCCGTCTTCCGACACTTCGAACCAGACGAGCGCATCGTCATCGCGCGTCACGAGGTAGCCGCGCGTCGGTTTTCCCGGCTCGTTGCCGCTCAAAACGACGTTTGTACCAAAACTGCCAATGCGTTTGGACGTCGGCATGACCGCATTGTTTTCGAGATCGACGACGTAGAGCACGCCGCCATCCGTTGCGCGATAGTCAAGATCAAAGTTCGAGCCTACGACGTAAGCGTATTTGCCATTTGGGTGCACGACCATGCCCGTCGGGAAACTGACCGTTTCAATATCCCCTTTCGTTCCGACGAGATCCGTCGCACAGCCGCTCAATATCATCATTGCGCTCAAAGCGCACAAAACTTTTTTCAATCCAGTTCTCCAGATTTGGGCTGTTTTGGTACACAGCCACCTAAAAATACGCGCGTCTTTACACTATTTTAGCGCATTTTTGTGGATTTTCGTTTGCTACTCGTAATGGCGCGTCATGGGTTTGAAGAGGGTGAACTCAAGTTTTTCACACGTGGGTTCTTTTTCGCCATCAAACCAAGCTGCGACGTGAGCGAAATGCTCGTCATCTCTCTGGCACTCGCCTTTTTCAGTCTGAAACTCCGTTCGGAAGTGGCATCCGCACGACTCGCGACGCGCTTTGGCATCGCGGGCGATGAGACGAGCGAGTTGTAAGTTATCGCGAACGTGGATCGCCTTTTCAAGTTCCGTGTGAATTTTGTCAGGCGAGCCACCGACACGAACGTCCTCATTGAAGGTCTTTTCGAGTTCGTCGATCTGCTCAAGCGCGGTCGCCAGCCCTTCTTCATTTCGACTCATGCCGACGTATTCACGCATCGTTTCACCGAGTTTTTTGTGGATCGCCGTCGGCGTATGGCCACCATCACGCTGACAGAGTTCAGTCAACGAAGTCTTAACGCCATCCAACGCGGATCTAAAGGCATCGTGTTCGGTCGTCACCGGGGCGAGTTTGGCATTTGCCAGGTAGTTTGGCACGGTGCACGGGGCAATGAAATAGCCATCGGCCAGGCCCTGCATGAGTGCCGAAGCGCCGAGACGGTTGGCGCCATGGTCACTGAAATTCGCCTCGCCCAAGCAGAACAGGCCGGGAATCGTCGTCATCAAGTGATAATCGACCCACAGGCCGCCCATCGTGTAGTGCGCCGCAGGATAGATGCGCATCGGCGTTTTGTAAGGATTCTCGTCAATAATGCGCTCGTACATGTCAAAAAGGTTGCCGTATTTGTCTTCGACCTTGGCGCGGCCCATCTCACGAATGGCATCCTTAAAGTCGAGATAAACAGCGCGCCCACTGGCGCCAACACCGCGCCCTTCATCGCACACGCGCTTGGCAGCTCGGGACGCAATGTCACGCGGCACCAGGTTTCCGAACGACGGATACATACGCTCAAGATAGTAGTCGCGCTCTGCCTCAGGAATGTCTTCGGGACGACTGGTCGTCGCGTTTTTGGGCACCCAGATTCGTCCGTCGTTTCGCAAACTTTCGCTCATCAACGTCAACTTGGACTGTTCGTCACCGTGTTGCGGAATACACGTCGGGTGGATCTGCGTAAAACACGGGTTGGCAAAAGCCGCACCGCGTTTGTGACATGACCAGGCTGCCGTGACGTTACTGTGCACCGCATTCGTCGAGAGATAAAACACGTTCGAATAACCGCCGCTGCAAAGCAGCACCGCGTCAGCCGAAAACGCTTCCACCTCGCCCGT
>JAZUKH010000126.1:0-14100 GCA_045643185.1 Myxococcota bacterium
TACGCTGCCTTGTGTGCCACGACCGATCTGGCCGTGGATCTCATATTTGTCACGAATGTCGTCAAAAATGTCATTCAGCGAAGCAGAATTGTTGGAGGCCGATAACGGCGTCTGAACTTGCTCTCGCTCGGCGCGGGGCTGTTTTGCCTTCGCATTGTGATCGGCGTCTCGACAACTTGATCTGGATTTGGCATGAGAATGTTCGACTGGTTGATGGATTGATTTATTGGATGAGCTTGGCATGTCTGGAATTAGTCTTTGGTGTCTTCAGAGGCTTCGTTGGAATAAATGTTTTTATGGCATGAATAAATGTTGTTATGGCATGAATCGGCTACGAAATAACAGGTACTGAGCGTGTTAATCTGATACGCCTTGTTCTTCTGGGGAAGCGGGGGACGCTTCGTATGAATAAAGGGCGTTTTTGCGTGGGTTGAGCGGGTCGTAAATGACCTGACATTGAACAGGGTAGGTCATATTAGTTTTTTGGGGTTCGGTTCCAATGACACAAATGCCGCACCAGCTCAAGTCGTTTACAAAAAATGTATATTCAAGCACATGATAAGTGAATGTTTTCTCGCCGAATTCTTTCAAGAGGAGTCGATCCCCTTGGATCATGCCGTCGCAGCGGATCCAATTTTGCGTAATTGTCAGACAATTTTCACATTCTTCATTGTTTTTGACGAGTTCGCGAATGCGTTTGATCGTAATGATGTTTTGAGTACTTGAGCTATTAACGTTTTGTAATGCGGTCTCGTTGTCATGTCTCGGTGCAAAAAAACGGAGTTTGGATAATAAGAATTCCCCGAGAGATTTTACCTTTTTGGGACGAAGTGAGCGTCCCAGCTTAGTTTGGCGAAATAGAATGCTCAATTCATAGGCACTTGGTGGACGCTTTGAAGGGTCTGGGTCAAGTAGCGTTTGAAGCAGTTCGACTGTGTTTGAATGAATTTTTGGAACTTTCTCTTTGAGGATCTTCACAAAGTCGAGTTTATACATTTCGGCGGGCATTTCACATGGCTGCACGCCTGTGAGCATGTGCAGCAGCGTTGCGCCGAGCGCGTAATAATCAGACTGAATCACCGCTTCGCCCATGATCTGTTCAGGCGGCATATAACCAAACGTACCAGCGATCGTCGATCCACCATCTCTCTTTTGCGGGTTTGCCACGGATCCAAAATCAATCAAATACACCTCACCCGAGCCTCGATGGTACAACACATTCGACGGTTTGATGTCGCGATGAATGATGGGCGGTGAGTACAATGTTTGAAGGCTGTTCAAAATCACCGACACTTTTTCGCCAACATTAAGCGCTTCCATTTCGTCGAAACGCTCGCCCGCGTCAAGAAGGTTCTGAAGTGATGGCGCATCGACGTATTCCTGAACCAGAATGCCCGGCGTCGTCTTCGATGGCGCATCGTACTGGTAAAATTTCGGAACGCCATGGACCTGCGTCGATTTGAGAAGTTCGGCTTCGCGTTCGAATAGCTCAATCGCTTTGATGTCTTCGATGGCGCCGCTTTTTAGGCACTTGATCGCGACTTTCAGATGCGTCATGCGGTCGCGCGCTAACCACGTTTCACCGTAGTTGCCTTCGCCGATCTTGTTTAGGATCTCATACTTAAACGTGAGTTTTTCAGAAAATTGTGGTTCGTTCATGATACCTGTTGGGTGCGTGTACATGAAAAAAAGCCGTGCACAAACACATGGCACGACAATAATATTACGTATTTTAGCACATTATGTTTTTGAAATACACTTGAGGCTTCGGCTATCGGCTTTGCCGATACGCCTCGCTTTTCGGCCTATCGCTGCGCGATACGGCCTTTTGCGCCGGTCTATGTGCTCGCTTCGCTTGCGCGCATACGACCGGCGATATTTTTTCTTTTTGTCGCGTCTTCGCAGGTTCGACAAATCGCTGCTTTTGTCGACGCTCAATTTTTTTCTGACGAAAACGAATCCCTATGTCCTGTTTTAATAATTATAATATTCTATGTATTGCGGTGATAAAATAACGTGAATAACTTTTTTTTCATCTATGAAGTAACATTTAATTTTATTATAACATATTTATGATGTTTTCACGGTTAACCTCATATCATTTGGTGCCGGCGTATTGAGCGCGGCTAGAGACGTGTCGTGACACGTCTCGCCGCGCGAGAAGCTGGCACACGGTCGGCGTATTGAGCGCGGCTAGAGACGTGTCGTGACACGTCTCGCCGCGCGAGAAGCCGACCGGCGCAGGGCGTATGGCAACGCCATAGCCTGCGCCATTATAAAACCCACATGTAGGCCCCATTACATTCCCCCATCTTATATATTGCCAACCAGGGGGAAAAACGTGACAGATTTTGTGAAAAAAATGATCTGTCGAGAAGCATAGGAACTTTCGAGAATGTTCGTGTTTTGATAAAAATTTATCGAAAAACGATAAATTTTGTTTGATTTTCGAAAAAACGAGGTTATAACGCTCTACGTTGACCATGGGGCTTGTGCGTTATGGTTGTGATGAGACATTTTAGGAGACAATCGATGTTGGACAGTATTTGGACAAATCAGCGAAGCATATTATTGAGCCGAGTGATCGTGTATTTCTTTGCGATCACGTTGTTGGCGATGGATCTTGGGGGCGTATGGTTGGCAGATCAGTTTGGGCATTTGATCTCGGTGCAACGTATGACCGAAAACGGCGGGTTATATTTCATGATCTGTCTTTACGGCTGCAGCCTTCCTGCCTATGTCGTGCTTTATGGACTTCACAAGTTATTGGTGAATATCCGTGATGAGAAAGTATTTGTGCAGGAGAACGTGTCGATTCTGCGTCGCATCAGCTGGTGCATGTTTATCGCGATGGCGATCTGCATGGCGTTTTGCTGGCCATTGCCGATCCTTTCGGTCGTCGTGCTGTCAGCGGGTTTTATTGGGCTCATCGTTCGTGTCGTCAAAAACGTCTTCGAGCGTGCGATCCAAATGAAACAAGAACTCGACCTGACGATTTAAGGAGGTGGCCATGACGATCATTGTAAATCTGGATGTCATGATGGCTAAGCGCAAGATCGGGGCCGGGGAATTGGCCGAAAAGATCGGGATCACGCCAGCCAATCTGTCGATTCTAAAAAATCAAAAGGCTAAGGCCATTCGATTTTCAACCTTGAATGAGATCTGCAAAGTTCTGGATTGTCAGCCAGGTGACATTCTCGAATACGTTGAAGGAGATGAAGAGGAGGATACGTGATGGATATTACAAAGTTTAGATCGACGTCAATCTGGTTAGCTGTACTCAGCTATGGACTTGGTTATTTCTGGATCATCAGTTTTGTCTGGTATTTTCCTGGTAATTATAATTCTTGGTTCCCACTGCTGTTTTCGGTGCTCTTTTTTGGTTGGTCGGAATGGGCGATGCGCGATATTCCACGACCGCATAAGTCTGCCAATTTTTGGATGGCAAGTGTGTTGTTGATCGCTGTCGCGAAAGGGCTGGGGCTGGGGCATGCGACCAATGATCTGGAGTGGTTGGCCATGCATGGCATGGCGATCTATTGGGTTCTCGTGCGTTCAGGTCGACTGACGGAGGGACGAACGGGCGCCTGTTTGCCCCTCGATGCGTTTAGCGCGTTGTGTTACATGATTTCTGGATTATTTCTGCGCATACGCCGTGTTTTGCTTGCAGTGACTACGACGTCGACAGCTAATCGAAGAAGCTTGGTCGTGTTGCTCATCGTGATCGCGTTGGCCATACCGGTGTTTTTGTGGACGGCATCCTTGCTTGGATCGGCCGATGCCTTGTTTGCGTCCGTTTGGAACAACATTACGAATGTGTTTTCGTTCGAAGCTGGTCTGCCCGAATGGCTGAGTGATTTTTTGGAAGACTTTGCCTTTGGCCTTCCCGTTGGGGCCTGCATATACGGTCTTGTGACCCGCTGTATGCTCGCCCCATCAAGCATGTTTTCGGCTGACAGCGTGCATGAGAATTCTGAAAAATTCCATTGGGTGCCGCCAAAAGGTATCGTTATCGTCTGTTCTAGCTTTATTGCGCTGTATTTGCTCTTTTTTGGTATCCAGGCGACGCATTTGTTTGGGGCGTTTGTCGGCGATGTGCCGGGGACTTTGACCGCGTCAGAATATGCGCGTGAAGGCTTCTTTCAGCTGTGCAAAGTGATGCTGATCAATTTCGGTCTTTTCGTCGTTACCATGAAAGGCACGAGCGTTTCGATATATGACAGTAAACTCTTAAAGGGGCTCAGCATAGGCCTGATGGGAGAAAGCGCGTTTTTAGCGGTAACTGCCGCCAGCAAGCTGGGATTGTATATAGAAAGGTTCGGTTATACGCCGCTTCGCCTTTTGAGCTTTTGGCTCGTTCTCGTCTTGTTTGCCGGTTGCGTTTTGACGATCACCCATTTGGTCACACGAGGCCGCGTCATCGATAAGTGGATCTGGTTTGCCGCAGCCACGTTTGTGCTGTTGACATTCGTGTAATGTTTCGCGTTCGTCGAAGCCTTCAAACGTAACACTTTAGGGCTTTTAGCCATTCCGTGGTCTATAAAGCCGTGTTTTTCGTGCTCTCAGGCTGTTGTTGAGAGGTAGCATGTGAAAATCCCAACAACGCCATGAGAGCACATCGGTGATTAATCTCGACGACGACGTCTGATCATCATACCGATCATGCCGCAAAGGCCGAGGAACATACCGACAGGCAACGTCGTGTTGCGGTACGGCTGGCTTGAGCAGCTATCGGAGACCACGTCGCCTTTTTTCTCAGCGCGTTCATCTGGATCGTAGCCGGGGTTGGGGTTCGTTTTGCCAGGTTTATCCGGATCAGCCGGATCATCGGGCTCGTTGGGATCGTCCGGTGTGTCGGGATCGTCCGGTGTGTCGGGCGTGACAGGCGTGTCGGGATCGTCCGGGGTGTCGGGCGTGTCGGGCGTGTCGGGATCGTCCGGCGTGTCAGGCGTATCGGGCGTATCAGGCGTGTCGGGCGAGTCGCAGACGCCGTCTTCATCGATCTGGCCGTCACAGTCATTATCTTGGTTGTCGCAGATCTCGGTGGTTGGCTGGCAACAGACACCGCCTTCATCGACTTGACCGTTGCAGTTGTTGTCTTGGCCGTCACAGACCTCGGGGGCGTTCTGACAGGCTTTGCCAAACGGACCACCAAAGCGGAAGGTCGAATAATACGGGTTGTCGCCCCATCCATAAGCATCGCCCAGGGGCGCGCCTTCGAGACGGTCAAAGCCGCTGCCGTTGAAGGTATAGCAGAGAGCGTTGGTCGAGTTTCTGCCGCAGACGTCCATTTTGCCATCGCCGTTGACATCGCCAATATGCAGTGTGCGATAGACATTGCCTTTGTTGCCGCCGTTGGTATTGCTGAATCCGTCGATCTGGTAGGTCGTGCCGTCAAAGCCAGACCCCGTCGAGAGGTAGCACAGCATGCCGGCTATGGCGCGGGCACAGACGTCGTCTTTGCCATCGCCATTCAGGTCACCAAACTGGATCGTCGAATAGAATTCGTCTTTTGCCCAGCCCTGGTCGTCAGACCATGCCGGTCCACGGATCGCATCGCTCCAGCCCGTGCCGGTCGAAAGATGGCAGACGAGTCCGTTGGCATCACGACCGCACACGTCGGCTTTGTGGTCGCCGTTGATATCGGGCATGCGGATCGTCATGTATTGCGTGGCGTTATCCCACCCTGCGCCATCGCTCCACGCCGGGCCATCCTCCTGCGCTTCAAAGCCGTTGCCCTTGGAACGCCAGCAACGCCAGCCCGAAATGCCGCGTGCACAAACGTCGGCTTTGCCGTCGCCGTTAATGTCGCCCATACGGATCGTCGAATAATACTGAACTTGGTCCCAGCCAACGTTGTCGCCCATGTCGCCGGGGCGAACGGGCGTGCCCGAAAATCCGGAATTGTCGGCCAAATAGCAGCTGAAACCATCCTTGAAGCGGGCACAGAAGTCGTCTTTGCCATCGCCGTTCACGTCCGCAAACTGGATCGTCGAAAAGTATTTGACGTCATCATACCCATTGCCGTCACTCATGCTCACGACATCGCCAAATTTCGTGAACGACTCGCCGTTGGACGTCCAGCACTGCAGACCGGCATCGGCGCGGGCGCAAACATCCGCTTTTCCATCGCCATTGACGTCGGCAAAGCGGATCGTCGAGTAGTTCGACACGTCGTTCCAGGCATTGTCGTCTTTCAATTCTGGCAACACGACCGTTTTCGTCGTGATGTCTTTCTTCGGGAAGATGCACTGCAGCCCCTGCGCACCACGAATACAGATCTCGGCCGCGCCGTCGCCGTTGATGTCCGTATTCTGCGGACCGTAGTTTGAGAACATCGCTAGCGAACCTGCGCCAGAACTGGCTGAACAGGTGTAATTCGCTTTTTGGACGTGACTCCACGGCGAATCCGTGCCGCTGCCATAGTTGTTGTAAACTGTGAAATGCAGGTGCTGTCCCGTCGAGCAGCCCGTCGTACCCATCTTGCCAATGACCTGACCACATTGCACGGTGTCGCCCATTCCCACGAATTTCTGTGACATGTGCATGTAGATCGTCTGGAGGCCGCCATCGTGTTGAATGGTGACCGAATTGCCGCGTGCAGCCGGGCAGTTCGCGCACGTGCCGAGCGACGGACTGTATTGACATTGTCCCGCAGCCGCTGATTCGGCGATCACAGTGCCGTCGGCCGCAGCATAGATGTCGATATCACCACCGCATGCAATGTCGATCCCGTTATGGAACGAGGCACCGCGCGTGTCATAATCACTTGAGATGTACGTGCAGTTGCTACCTGCCGGCCAGCTCATGTCTTGGGCTAACACGTCTTGACTTTCGCCTAGCCAAAGACCTGCTAATAAAACGGCCATCAATACGCATTTGTACTGTCTTTTCATCAAAACCTCTTTCGTCGTGACAAGTCGTCATATCTATTCAACCGCGGTAACTCAAAACACGAAGACGATTTGAAATAGCACTGAATCACCGGGTCGATACCTACAAACAAGAAAGAGGTGCGTTGTCCTCTACAAGAATAACGAACCTTGGAGTTATTCTAGCATATTCAGCCGGTGACTCCTAGCTGATTTGTGATTTCACATGTAAAGACATGCCAACGATTTTCGACTCAAAACAAATTTTTTTTATCCCCCCTTGTTTTTTCACCTTCACTGCTTAATCTTGCGCGTCGGAGCGGCCGCTCAACTCAGCACCCCTCAAGGGTGTGAGGTATAACAAATCACTTGATTCCTGATAGAAAACAGGATAAGTTCTCAAATAGGAATTAGTCCTATTAGGAGATTCAATGGAGACACGAAAAACGATTCAAATGGATCTGGTACTTCAGACAGTACGGGCACTTCATGGCCATGTCACGGCAGACGAAGTTTACGCGGTGATCCATCGTCAACAACCGACCGTCAGCAAGGGGACTGTCTATCGGAATCTAAGCAAACTGGTAGAGATGGGGGAAATAAAACGGGTCGAAATTCCGGATGGACCAGATCGATTCGATTTCACAACCAAAGAACATTATCACGTGTGCTGCATCTGCTGTCATAAGGTCTTCGACGTCGATATGGAAGCGATCTCGGATCTGAAAGACAGGATTCGCGATACACACGGAATACAGTTCCTAGACTACGATATTTTGTTTAAGGGAATATGTCCCGAATGTCAGATGAAATGACAATATAGAATGATAAGGAGAGGAGATTATGAATACGAAAGCGATGTATAAATTGACTTATGGTGTGTTTGTTTTGACGAGCAAAGATGGAGACAAACACAACGGCTGTATTATCAACACTGCGATCCAGGCTGCTTCTAGCCCTAATCAGCTGAGTATTTGTGTCAACAAGGCCAATCTAACGCATGATATGATCTTGAAGACTGGTGAGTTTAACGTTTCGGTCATTGCTCAGGATGCCAGTTTTGAACTATTCAAACATTTTGGTTTTCAGAGTGGGCGTAACGTGAACAAATTTGAGAATAATGCCGCGTGCGTCAAGGCCGCCAACGGTCTGTATTACGTGATAGCAGGCACCAACGCCTACCTTTCCGTCAAAGTGACCAAAACGGAAGATCTTGGGTCGCACACGATGTTCATCGGTGAGGTCACCGAGATGGAGGTCTTGCGGGACGTGCCGTCTGCGACGTACGAGTATTATTTGAATAACATTAAACCGAAACCGCAGCCAGTGGGCACGACACCTGACGGTCAGACGATCTGGCGCTGCACTATCTGCGGCTATGAGTATGTCGGCGAAGAGTTGCCCGAAGACTATATTTGTCCGATCTGTAAGCATCCCGCCTCGGATTTTGAAAAAGTGGTCAAAGTTGCCACGAACAACGCGGCAATGAATAACAACAATGCTGAATTATCAGCCAATGCGAAGGAGAATGAAAAAATGGCTAAATGGGTCTGTCCTGTTTGTGGTTATGTGCATGAAGGTTCCGAACCGCCTGCTGAATGCCCCGTGTGTCACGTGAAGGGCTCGACTTTCAAAAAAGTTGAAGGCGAAATGAAACTTGCCGCTGAACACAATTATGGCGTGTATGCTCAAACTGTAAAAAATAACGACGCGATCTCTGCTGAAGATAAAAAATATATCTTTGAACAGCTGATGGCGAACTTCCAGGGCGAATGTGCCGAAGTCGGTATGTATCTTTGCATGGCGCGTATCGCCCATCGCGAGGGTTATCCTGAGATCGGCCTTTACTGGGAAAAAGCCGCGCACGAAGAAGCCGAACATGCTGCGAAATTTGCAGAACTGCTCGGTGAAGATCTCGAACCCAAGATGAAAGCGACGACAAAAGACAACCTAAAATGGCGCGTTGACTGCGAATTTGGCGCCACTCAGGGCAAATTTGACCTCGCCATGTGCGCAAAGAAAAACGGTCTCGATGCCATCCATGACACGGTTCATGAAATGGCTCGTGACGAAGCCAGACATGGCAAAGCGCTCAAAGGCCTTCTCGAGAGATACTTTAAGTAGTCGAAGCGTTTGATCAAGGATCCCGTGTCCCTTTGGGACGCGGGAATTTCAACGGTTTGATTTCCTATTTAATCACACAAACCGCGTGCTTTTTTATCGGCGTTTGTGTTTTTCGTTTGTCTGATCAAGGTCGATCTGTGCGTTCGCGATCAAGTCTGAATTCGACGGATCGTTTTAGATATTCGAGGTATTTGTCGTCACGGCACATCGCCTTGCCTGGGGTGTCTGAGAGTTTCGCCACCGGCCGTCCATTGACATATTGTAATTTAATGACGATGTTGAGAGCCGGTTTTTCGGTATCATTGGAGCAGAACGTGCCGATGCCGAACGACACTTTGGCGCGTTCACAGAAATGGTCGTAGAGTTTTTGCGCTCTGTCAAAGTCGAGGCTGTCGCTGAAAAGCAGCGTCTTTGTTTTGGGATCGATGCCGTATTTTTTATAATGCTCGATGATCTTCTCGCCCCACGTGTATGGATCGCCGCTGTCGTGTCGCACGCCGGTATAATTATTCACATTGGAGCGAGAGAAATCGAGTAAAAATAGATCGGTCGTCAGCGTGTCCGTCAGGGCTGTGCCGTTGTCACCATCGTATTCAGCATACCAGTCTTTCATAGCATAGTAGTTGGTGTAGGCCAGCGGGATCGAGTCGATGCCTTGATACATCTGTACAAATTCGTGTGCGTAAGTGCCGACGGGCAGCAAATTGTATTTCATGGCAAGATAGACGTTCGACGTGCCGATGCAATTCTTTGTTTCGGACGTCAGGCGGTGAACGACCACGTCTTCCCATTCGCGCGAAAGACGACGTCTGCAACCGAATTCTGCGAATTTAAATGTATAAGTGCCGTCGTTGAAGGCCACTATCTTTTTGTTGAGGCGTTCTTCTGCTGAGGCACGAAGTTTATCGTAATCGTACGTCATGCGGAAATAGACTTCGTTGATAATTTCGAGAAGATATATTTCAAACTGCATGGCCGAAAACATTGGTCCGTGCACGATCACGTCTAGTTCGCCGTTGTCGTGACGAATGACTTTGACGTAGTCGCGAAGCGGATGCCAGATGCGCAGGAATTCAACAAAGTCGTCTTTGATAAAACGAATGGAGCGAAGATAGTCGAGTTCATCTTTATTGAATTGAAGCGTGCACAAATGATCGATCTGTGCATTGATTTCATCGACGATTTCCTGTGAAAAGGTTACGCCCTCATTGCGGCATTTAAAATAATATTCGCCAGTCAGGTCGGTGTGTTTGTGAAAAATGACCTGATTCATATTAAATTTATATAAATCAGTGTCGAGAAGCGAAATAATGATTGGATCAAGTTTCACGTCAACTTCCTTTATACATGATAAATGATTTCAATATTGGGATGTGACTTCGTGAGCAGGCTGTCGGTCGTAAACAGGCGTTTGATGAGTCCCGAGGACAGCAGTTCGCGGTCAAGCACAGTGTTTTCGCAGTGAGAAACAAAGACATATATATCGGCAGCGTCGAGTGCTTTTAGTTTTTGGGCGCTGTGGAAGAGCGTGTCGCCCTTTGAACAGATGTCGTCGATGATCAAGATGCGTCGTCCGTGTATCTTGTCAACGTCGCCGACGATATTAAAATCGACGATCCGTCCCGTGGCCCAGTCGCGCTGCTTAATGCCGTAAATGCAGGGGGCGTCGACCATGGAGGCATAGCGTTTCATGGCGCCCTCGTCGGGACAAAAGAGGAGCAGGTCGTGTGCGCCGATACGTTCGATCACCTTGTCAATTGCCGGTTTGGGCATGCGCACGACGATGCGATCGATCAATGCCTCACTGATCTTGGAATGCGGGTCAAAGACCGTCACCGAGGCAAAGTGCAGAGCGTTGATCAGCTCCGAAAAGTATTTGAGCGTGAACACGTCGTCGTCGGCTTCGACACGGTCTTGACGCGCGTTAGGCACGAACGGCATATTCAGGTGGATGCGCTGCACGCCATGTTCCTGAAGGTGGCGCGTAATATAGATGAGCGCCATGATCTCGAGATCCGTTTCGTAATTCCACGTGATCGTCGCCGAACGTTCCTGCGTGTAATCGCGTGCCACGAATTCACGGATCTTGAGTGTGCCATCCGTAAAATGTTGCAGAGTCAATGCATGACCATCAAGTTTTAGCAAAGTCGTCCTCCAACTTGTTGCAAGCTAATGCAGATTAAATCACGTTGATCTGGCACATGCGCATGGTGGTGAGCGCCGCCTCGTGGGAAGCCGGCGTCACGCCAGCACAGCAGGACGCGTCGACCGATATGTCGTTCTCATAAAAGCTGGCTTTGAGCAGCAACGCGTTGGAGACGACGCAGATGTCGGTGCAGAGCCCGATCAGTTCGATGCTGAAATCGTCGTCGCCCACAGCTTCGTCGATCTCAATGGGCAGGTCGAGGCTGCCGAACGACGGCTTTTCAATGACTGAGTGCTGCTTTTTGGACAGCGCTTCGGCCACGGCGTCGTTGAGTTTCCAGCCGTCGGTGCCCTTAATGCAGTGTTTTACGGGCAGCTTTTTGCCTTCTGCTGTTTCGAGATAATCGGCTTCGTGCGTATCGAGCGTTACGAAGATCAAGCCTTTGAACTCGTTGATCTTTTTCACGACGTTAGGCACGATGGCGGCGGCTTCAGCAGTGCCGAGCGCGCCATCGACAAAGTCTTTTTGCATATCAACGACAACAAGTATTTTTTTCATAATGATCGATCTCCTGTTCAATTCGGTTAATAAATGATGACTTAATTAAATCATTATTTTTGGGAGGGCACGGCTATTGGCTTTGCCAATACGCCGTGCCGGCGGCGCTTCTCGCTTGCCATCCGTGACGCCACCGTGGCGACGTAGCATGCTACGTCGCTACACGGATGGCTCACACGGATGGTCGCTCAATACGCGCCGCCCTATATAGACGCTTGTTCAACGATATCAATCTTTATTTCACGGAGTGCGATTTAAAACCAATCCGCATCCAGATTAAAGGCTTTGTTATCGCTAAGTCCAAAACTGATCTTTTCGCAGGTGTCAGCATTGGTGCAGGCGAGGTTGTCTTTATCGGTGCCATAGGCATCTTTGAACATATAACCGTGTCGGTCTTTTTCAAGAATAACTTTATTTTCGAGCAGACGGTATTCGGTCATGTGTTTGCCCATGATTCGTCCGTTGACGACCGTATTGCCCTTGACACACGTCTTATTACGGTTGCCCATATATAAAATGGCGTCGTTAAAAGTGTTATTCATAAAAATATTAGGTTTTGTATGATCTGTTTTTGATTTGTATTGAACTAGGATCGTACGGTCGCCGTTTGCATTATTACAGATCTTGTCGAACGTATTGCCGATGAGAATTTGAGACGTGGCCGCGCGATAGATGTACATGCCATCGTTTTGTTTTGTAATATCGCCGCAAGAGAATGAATTATACTCAACAAAAAGCTCGTAGGTGTCGGTATTGACGATGTCGCCGCTGAGGTTGTCGTTGAAGGCGTTATGATCGATTCGGATGTACTCGTTGGTGCCTTTGCCACCGGCTTCGAGGTCGATACCAAATTGGGGATCGGTGCCTTCAATGTGGTGAATGTGGTTGTTGGTGATGCGGACGTGGCTGCCGCCGACGACTGAAATGCCCTGGCGACGGTTGTGATATATATCGCAGTTCGAGACGGTCACGTTGTCAGATTTGAGCAACAGAATGCCGTCGCCCGTCGATTCGTGCATGGTAACGTTGTTGATCTCGATCTGAGAGGCGCCCGATTCGATCGTGATCAGTGCGAAATCGCCGTCGCTGTAATCGCTTTCAATGTAGGTGTGCTTGTCACGCTCGCCGATCAGAGTGCCACCCGAAACACGGACGTTTGTGAGTTCATTGAGGTTGATGATCGCGCCTTCATGCGAACGGGCTGGGACCATTTGCAGGATGGCTTTTTCATCCATGATAAAGTCGATGTTGTCGCTAAGTACGATGCCTTCGGTCCACCATTCGTCTTTGTAATAACCGATGGCGTAATGACCTGCTGGTAGTTTGACGTGAGCGTAGCCGTTGGTCTTGGCCCATTTAATGGCTGCAGAGATGTTTTTCGCATTGGATTCGCCGGTTTCGACTTTGTATTCGTTGACGATGTTCCACTGGGCGAGGTCAATGGTGTATTCGCGGTCATTATCGAATTTAGGCTGCTTGACTGTAGGATGTTCGGGAATCGTCCATTCGGCACACGCAGTCGGCATTTCCGGATCTTCAGAGTCATCCGTTTTTCCCGGGTCATCTGTTTTTCCAGGGTCATCCGTTTTTCCCGGGTCATCTGTTGTTCCAGAGTCGTCCGTTTTTCCGGAGTCATCTGTTTTTCCCGGGTCATCCGTTTTTCCGGAGTCATCTGTTTTTCCGGAGTCATCTGTTTTTCCGGAGTCATCTGTTTTTCCGGAGTCATCTGTTTTTCCGGAGTCATCTGTTTTTCCGGAGTCATCCGTTTTTCCGGAGTCATCCGTTTTTCCGGAGTCGTCCGTTTTTCCGGAGTCGTCTGTGATTTTAGTCTCGTCGGTGGGTGTATCATCGTTAGGTTCGTCGCTGCAGGAAACCAACGCGATCGAGCAAATAAGGCAGAATATAACTTTTTTTAACATAAAAAACCGATAACGATCCTAAGCTTTGAAAGACCAGAGAAATTTGTGAATGTCGCAATGGCCTTAAATTTCCGAAGAACGGTTGAATTTATAGGCAAAGTTACGATAGAACATAAGTATTTGAATTTCTAGTTTTTTCGTATAGGTCGCTGTCGCGTTCCAGTAATCGGATCGCATGTGAAATCGGTTAAAATCTGCATAAAAATCGCGTAGAATGATGTTTTGCGAAGATGTTCGCAGAAAATAGATGGCAGGAGTCAATTATAGAACAGCGCATATTGCCTTTGGGCATTCAGGACTTTGAAAAACTTTGAAGCAGAAATGCCATTTATGTCGACAAAACGGCATTGATCTACCAGTCGCCTGATAGAGACGTGTCGCGACACGTCTCTATCGGCGACACGGCTCTATCGGCGACACGGCTCTATCGGCGACACGGCTCTATCGGCGACACGGCTCTATCGGCGACACGGCTCTATCG
>JAZUKH010000127.1:0-6526 GCA_045643185.1 Myxococcota bacterium
AAAAAATATCAGCCGTCACGAAACCGAAGACAAGCAGGCTGAGATTGAGCGCAATTGGAGACGTGAGGCCCGAGCGTGTCCAATTGTTCAAAGTCAGGTATAGGGAGGTAACGCGACAGGCCGTCGCGACAGCAGATTCCAAACTTGAGTTTACGAGGTTCTGCCTAAACTGATCTTGAATTTGGTACGTAGAGACGTTTGATCCGCGCGTCTCCACGTGAAATACACGCGAAGCGAGTTCCACACGACCGCCCAAACAGTGCTCGGTCAAATGCAAGGTGGCCTGTTCCAAAACAAAATGTTCAAGAATAAACGAACAAACTAAAACAAATTGTGATCCTTGTCTGAACTATAACGATCGTTATTAACAAATACATGATCGTTATTGTGATCAAATAACGGTATATTATCTCAACCAGGTTCAATGACTCGCGACAATTCCGAGTATTAATGATGAAATTTGTCGCTGGCCCTGCCAGGCGAAGGGGTAGCGGCGTATTGGCGAAAGCCAATAGCCGCGTAGGGGGAAACATCCCCCTCAAAATATAAAAAATATCTGTTCGAATAGAATGAGCCTGTCAACGAATAGCCCATGAAGTTCACTGACAAAAGTGATCAAAACCGTCAGATCTGCTTCAAAGCAAGCATTCCGAAAGAACTAAATCAAATCCGTCAAAATGGCGATGAGTGCACACACAATGACGATCACGATCACAATAAGGATCGCGACGACAATATGGAAGGTACGACGCGCCCTGGCTTTTGAAGCCGCAGCCGCAATGGCGATCTCAACACTTGGCGTTGCGGGTCTGGCCTCCCCCGTAAGATTCTCAGCATTCATAACGATCGACGAACTACGGGAACGGTTTTCGTCTTCGAGCGTCACAATGTGGTTGATACCAGATGAGATCGCGTCACCGTTACGACGCGACGAGGTCGTCAACATTTCAGCGGCAGGACGAGTATAGGCGCCACTCTTATCACGCGTCGTCAAAGATTCGGCTGCAGGACGGGCATAGACATCACTCTTTTCGCGCGTCGCCAATGACTCAGCGGAAGGACGCGTATACGCGCCGCTGTGAGAGACACTGCGAGTACGAAAATCACCCGACTCAAGCATTTCAGCACTCGGACGCAGGATGGAGCCACTACGATTCGTATCGACCGGATTATTGGCATTCAACGCCAATTCATCAATGCTAACGCGATTTGAACGTGAAGAAATCGTTGATCGATCTGCCTCAATATCCATCGGCAAACAACTCATGACATCACTACGGAGTTCATTGAGCTCACAGAGTTGTTTCATGACGATGCTGATCGAGTGAAGCGGATCGAGCTGACCTGCTGCACCCCATTCAGGGCATCGATGAAGCGCATCCAAGGCGTCGATGGCCGAACGATAGCGCATATTCGGATCTTTTTGCAGGCACTTGAAGATAAAGGCCGTAAACTCGCGCGAGATCTCAATCTCTGACCGTGGAACGAGCGCCGGAACCTCGGCATTCACATGTTGCATCATGACATTGAACGGGCGATTGCCGGAAAAAGGCGGTTTACCCGAGACGAGTTCGTAAAGAATGCAACCAAGAGAGTAGAGGTCCGTCATCGTGGTGACCGGCGACGCCGTTGCCTGTTCAGGCGACATATACCACGGCGTACCAAGCGCCTGACCACTGATCGTGATCTTGGAACTATCGGTCAAAGCCGCTAGACCAAAGTCAAGGACTTTCACGAAGTATTTATCCCCCGCATCCTCGGTGATCATGATGTTATCGGGCTTCAGATCGCGATGAATGACATTTTGAGCGTGCGCTTCCGCGAGAGCATTAAGGATCTGATGGGTGATGTGCGCGATAATCTGACCGGAAAGTTCAGACGGCGAAATACTGGAGAGCTCGCGCCCCTGCACGTATTCCATGATAATATACGCCACACCGTCTTCGAATCCTGAATCAATCAGCTGCACCACATTCTGGTGAACGATACGCGCAATACTTTTGGCTTCGCGTTCAAATCGTTTAGAAACCTGGCTGCTTGAGTTCTGAACCTGAGACAGGATCTTAATAGCAACGACACGTTCGAAGCCGATCTGACGACCTACATAGACAACACCCATGCCTCCCTGGCCGACCATTTTGAGTGCGACAAACTTGCCACCAATGGGGTAACCAAGAATTTTGTCACCTTTCTTAAGGTCTTCCTGCTCGACTGAGTACCAACCATCACTAGGACAGCACATACCTGCCTGTGGCATTGGGCTTTGGCACCTGGGACAAATAGCCATGTCGTCTCCGTATTACGCTTATATCGTCTTAAAATTTCAGACGCTTTCGAACGGTATCACTTGAGCGATATTAACACAAAGTATGTTCTCTCGGAACACTAAAAAGCCAAAACGTTTTGATTCACACTCAGTATCAGATTAATGCATTTCGTCAGCGTTTTTGAAGCGGCTGAGCGCTTCAGCGGCAGCCTGTTGCTGAGCTTCCTGCTTTGAAATGCCATCGCCCTTTCCGTAACAAACATCGTCAATAAAGACCTCGGCACGGTATCCGCTGTTACAACTGCCGGGCTCGCAGGGCTCGACCTCGTACCGAACGATACGGTGATCTTTTTGGGCAATGACCTGCAGACGAGACTTGGAATCGGCGATAAGCCAATCGCCGTCGGGATCAGCGAGCAATGACTCGTGGTGGCTCAAGACATATTGACGGGCTGCTTCCAAACCGCCATCGAGATAGATCGCCGCGATCACGGCTTCGTAGGCATCGGCCAGAGCACCTTTACACTCACGTGTCTTGAGCAGATCAGACGCGTGACCGAGCAAAATCACCTCATCAAAGCGGAGCTTTTGTGCGAGCAAAAAAAGCGCGTCTTCACAAACAAGGCGAGAGCGTAAACGAGACAATTCACCCTCGTCTACATCAGGATACTTCATGTAGAGCGCTTCACCAATGACGAGGCCAAGAACTGCATCACCAAGATACTCGAGGCGTTGATTATTGACGAAACGTGACACGCCGTGTTCATTGGCATACGACGGATGGGTCAATGCCAACACGAGCAGGTTGATATCTTTGAAAACGTAACCAAGACGGTCACAAAAATCTGGAAGATGCTTTGCCTGATTCTTCATACGTCTTCACTTTACCCAAAACACAAAGCAGTACTAGGCCATACCTAGAAGCTTTTTCACCTTGGCAGTCAATTCGCGGGCTTTAAAGGGCTTGTCGATGTAATCATTAGCGCCGTACATTGGCGAGCTCAATTCATTGAGTGTCTCGCCAATACCCGTGAGCATGAGAACCTTAAGGTCATTTAATTCGGCTTTGGAGCGAATGTAGCGCAAAATTTCCCAACCGGTCAATTCCGGCATCATAACGTCGAGAATGACGAGATCAGGTTGTTCAACGAGGATGGTCTCAAGAGCGGCAGAACCGTTATTTGCCTCCATCACAGCCACGTCGAGCATTTCAAGATGGAGGCGCACCAACGCGCGAAGATCGGGATCGTCATCGGCAATGAGAACAAGAGGCTTATCGGACATAACTGGACCGCCTTTTTTTTGAAAAAAGAATTAAAGGATGCCGCGGGCGCGTTCGGCGCGACGGAGGAATTCGTCTATGCCATCAACATTATAAATGTGCCAACGTAATTTCACGCGTTCCATTTCGAAGACGAGTTGCAGTTTCGTAGCTTTCTGGTTACCCCCGGAAGGCATTTGAAGATCGACGTAGACGTACGAGTAACCGGTATCTTCGGCACGTTCGATGCCAGTCACTTCAAAGAAACCCTGGCGAGCATTATACCAATCGGAAGCAATCAGACGACCGAGACGGCCCAACTTGTCGCAGACCTGTTCTCCATCGCACATTTCACGCAAGTGGCGATAGTCCCCCGTCGGGCAATGCGACAAAATACGAGACACGGCATCAGATTCCGGCTCAAGCACTAGACGACATCCGCTAAAACCGAACGCGACCATGCAAAGCAACGCTATTTTAAGGATACTCTTATGAAATTTCGTCATGGCTTATGCTCCTTTACACGTGAGCTTAAAACATATCGAACAGTCGATAAATGAAATAGGAATCGTCATATTCAAACGGAAGGATCTCATCGAGAATGAAATCACCGAAGTTGAAATCGCCTGCAGGAATGAGCGTCGTATCACGTTCAAAGATCCGTCGGATCACGGCCCGATAAGCACGGCTCAGATCGTCAGTCGTCATGACGATGCGATTCATCGCAGGACCATAAAAACGATCTGTCACAATATCGAGCACTTCCTGAAGGCACATATTATCGACGACGCCACAGCGATGGAGCATCGGGAAAACATCGCGCACATCCACGCCAAAATGTTTCTGACTCCAACGCGTAAACGAGAAAATGTACCATTCATAACCAGTGTTTCCGCTTGCAAGCAGCAGAAAATAGCACATACGGAGGCGCGCCTGCACATGACGGCGCAGCATCTCAAACGTCATGTGGCGGCTGATCTGGCTCTCAATGGGCTCATTGAGCATTCCAAAAGTGCGCCACTGCATCACCGGAATATAGTCGTATAGATAGTCCTTAACGGGTTCAGGCAATCTATCGATCTCATTTTGCCAACGTTCGCGTTCTTTCAAATCAACGGTGTGAAGATAGAAATTCACACCGCATTCACGTGACAGGTGGTTAAAAGCCTTGATGACGATCTCATCGGAAGCCTCTGGATGACACACTTCTTCAACGAGCGAAGCCGGACAACCACGGGATTTTGAGATCACCATATCAAGACGCAAGATCATCTCTTCATAATAGAGATTGCGTTCATTATTTTGACGCGTTTCTTCTGTTGTATCAAAGATCTGTAGCAGAATACGCGCTTGTGAAAATTCGCCGGCTGTGAATTTTTTATCGATCAGGGACAGGACCTGAGAGCCTTTGTCGTTGACGCTTTCGCTGTTAGAAAAATACCCCAGAAGGAGCTCACGCAAACACGTCAACTCACTTTCATTGAGTTGATGCGTCGGCGGCAAATGGTCATTATCAATGAGGATGGACAAATAAGCGCGTGCCGCCGCTTCGTCGACCTCACACCCCATGATTTCGTTCATCACGAGGGAGGCCAACACGTTCAACGCATCGACCATATCGTCCTGGCTACTCAATTCCTCATATCGCGCAACGTAGCGCGAACAGACTTTATCGAGGTAGCCCCCAAGATAACTTCGTGTGGAAGCCGGCTTGCTTCCACCAGTCATCAATTCTTTCAACCTACCCAACATCGCCAGCATCTCACACTTAACCCAAATAAAGCGAAGCAAAAATCGACGTCTTAAATTATCACCCTTCGCCAGACAAGACAAGTTTTGCGCATCCTACACGCTGCATATCCCTACATCATTTTTTCTTTTCTATGCGCCCCACTTATATCCAAAAGCCGTTTGGCAAACATTTTGCCTTACGAGCCATGTCCAGACGGGGCACCCGTTTTGGAACCTTTTTGCCAGACGTGTCCTTTCTATGAAAGTGAAGGATTGAATTTATTGCCAATCCGGACGTTTTCTTTATAATTTTTGCGTTTTTTCGCTTTTCCGGCACTTTTTGACCGAAAAGCGAATTCTCATTTCTCAACCAGTTCAAGGAGTTCTCATGAATCTTCGTAAATGCCTAACGGCCGGTCTTCTTGCTGCGGCCATTACGACGTGCGGCTGTGCCAGTATGATCTACACTTCCAACTATGACAATTACGTCACGCAGGAAGTTTCTACGTATCTGTACTCTGGTTCCCAGATCACGAATGCCATGACAGCCGCCCGTTCCATTCTTTTCGAACAGGGTTATCGCATCATTCCCAATCAGTACCCCTACCAGTTTGAAACGGAATGGGGCAATACTGGCAATTATTTGCGCCGTTATATGGTCACAGTCTACGAACAAAATGACGGCTCGGCATCGATCCAATTCCACTATGTCGAAAGCACGACGCCCCAGCCGGGCGCGCAGATCAGCACGTCAACGGCACGCGATTACACCATGGAAGCTGAAGTCATCCGTCGTATTGCACCGAGCGACTGGTCCAGAATCAGCGCGGAAGCCAAAGCCTACGCGGATAACATCGCCGCTCAGTCTAAATAACAAACCTTGCCACCCTCCTTTTTTACCGCGCACCTTTGGTGCGCGGGCAACTCGTCTAAGCTGTAACAAAAAATAAACTTTTTTAAAAAACTTGTTGACAGCATAACCAAAAATCTCTAAAAGACATGCCGCTTGCTGAGAGAGGCAAGTTTTGATGCGGGATGGAGCAGTCAGGTAGCTCGTCGGGCTCATAACCCGAAGGTCGTCGGTTCGAATCCTTCTCCCGCTATTCTCTCTTGATGCGGGATGGAGCAGTCAGGTAGCTCGTCGGGCTCATAACCCGAAGGTCGTCGGTTCGAATCCTTCTCCCGCTATTCCCTCTTTTGATGCGGGATGGAGCAGTCAGGTAGCTCGTCGGGCTCATAACCCGAAGGTCGTCGGTTCGAATCCTTCT
>JAZUKH010000128.1:0-31637 GCA_045643185.1 Myxococcota bacterium
ACCAAGGTCTCTGACAGGTACATCAGACAGGTCTGTGAAGAGATTAACCGGAGACCTCGAAAAGTGCTTGGTTGGAAGACACCGGAAATGGTTTACTCAAATATGCATTTGGATTGACAATTTTCCGACTTCCCCCACCAAAAATTGAAATTTATGACGCGCGTCAAAATTTTTTGAATATAATTAGGCAGCCAACGTTGAAAAGCCGTGTTGGGTTTCTTACGTTCAGAAACTCAGGAGGTAACGATGAAAGCCAATCAGACCAACAAAATAGATCCTTTATTGATCCAGTCGTGGTTTGACAACGAACTGGACGTCAGCGACATGGATTCAGAGCTGCTCGACGAGATCTCGCGTCATCCGATGGTGGATGCGCTTCACGAGATGCGCGCTCTGGTGCGTGCCGAAAACGAAGATGCGCTCAAAGACCTCGACAGCGCGTCAATGTGGGCCGCCATCAGCGACGCAATTGATGATCAGAACAGCGTTGCACACCGTCCCTCGGTCGAATGTTGCGCCGTGGTTCGTCCGTCGCATTCCTCGATCAGCACGAATGTGCCCGTTGCCGCACCCCGTCCTTCCGTCAAAGCGCGCGTGCTGCACTGGATGCCTGCGATCGTCGGCGCTGCCCTCTTCCTCATTGGTCTGCCCGGTCTGGTGACCATGATCCAGCAGAGCGACAATGAAACGGCCGTCGCCAACGCCAAACAGACTGTCGTCTACGTCAATCCGGGCGCAGTCGACCCGGCTGGCGTCGCACAGCCCAATATCAACCTCGCCGCACACGCCATCCAGCCTGAAAACACCATTCAGCGCTCACGCATCGCCATGCCCGACGATGCGGATAACTCGCGTTTGACCGTCGACGAAATGGATACCGCGATCCGCGTCCTCATGCAGCGCCTTGAAACGCTCGAAAAACAAAACCAGGAACGCATCGAACAAGGCCAGGCACCCATTATTTATGACCTGCCATTCAATATGTGATCGCGATTTGCACACCTAATCACAAAGCGCCCTTCCAAAAACTGGTTGGGCGCTTTTTTTGTGCCCACGCACGATCGCGTTGGACAGCTTTGTGAGAGCGTTTTCTCACGTCCCGGCTTCAAACAGGGACGTGATCTGTAGAAACGCTTGTCGACTTTGACAAGCTCCACAGCCTCTTCAAAAAAAGCTCAATGAAGAGCCTGCGGAGCTTGGCGAGTTAAGGCCACGATGTCGCTTAAAGCGCCGGGGCTTCTTCCTTTTTCGCATAAACGTTGATCGGATGAATTTGAACTTGCTGAGTTGCGCTCGTGACCGTCGTGTCAAAGGTAAAGACGCGAACCTTCAAAGAATAATTCTCAGCTTCAGGCAATGCCATGACCGCAGAGACTTCATTCATCGCCATATCTTTGCAATCAGTGCCACTGCAGATCGTCGGAACGGTGTAGGTCGCAACGACTTCATTCGCGTTGACCAAAACAACACCAATGTTCTTGTGCTGCTGAGCTTTCACCTTCAAATCGAACTTCACATTGACGTACTGATAATCTTTCAATGCCGTGTTTTCAGTGTCTGACAGCGTCAATTCAATGTATTTTGTAGCGGTACCGACGTCTTCGATCTTTGAAATCGCGTTAAAGATATTACCTTCAAACAGCAGATACCCCTCAGCGTAGACCGTATAATTTCCAGTCGTCATCGTAAAACTGATCGGTGAGGATGTCTTCCCAAGTTTGCTACACTGCCCTTTACCAGTCTGCGTCAAACCCGAGAAATACTTTCCTTCGCAATTGCAAGTTTTCCCCTCCGGTACGCACTGTTCATACTTTTCGGGCACATTCTTGGTGATGAGCGTCCAGTCGCCTTTTTCGACGCAGTCGCCAGTCTCTTCATCCATGTCATAACCTGTGTTGCACGAGACGACGCAGCCTTTCTGAACGTCGCAGGTGACGGAGCCATTGGCCGGCGCGGTGCAGGTCGCAGGCGCCTTATAGCGCCCGACGTTGGTGTCGCTCGGATCAAGGCGGCATTCGCGGATCGTAAGGACGCCGGCATCAGAAACAGAGCAGATGTGAGCCTCGCAATTCGGCACACAGCCGTTGTTTTCGGTGCCCGCGCCGTAAGTGGCATCCGACGAGTCTTTATAGAAGCCCTCGGCACAACCACACGTGTGACTTTCAGGCTGCCACAGGTATTTGCTGCACGTCCCGACGCAGTCACCGAGCGTCGTCTCATCGTCGATGTTTTCACACGACCACGTGGACACGTTCGTCACGAAATTGCAGCTCACGTCATCGGCTGTACACTTGAACTCAGGCAACGAACACGACGTGGAACCTTCGATCTGGTGTGCGTATGGCGCCACGCAGTTGATCTCACAAAGGCGATCGGCAGAACACGTCGGAAGCGTGTGATACGTGCCGTTGTCGCACCTGGCATTATAGCCCGTGGCGGCGTCATTTTCAGCCGGGTCGCAAGCGATGCACTGGTCAAGGGACTGGTTGAAGAACAACTTATTGTCCACACAGGCCGGGACGCATTGACCGATGCCGTCGACCATCTCACCACAGTCATAGACCCAGTTTTTGTCTTCATCGGCGCTCGGGCAATCCTCGACCTTTTTGCAAAAACCGGATTTGAGCTTGCACGACGTGGTTTCTTCGTCAACGAGGTCGTAGTGTTGAGGATCGTCACAAGTTTTTTCACACGAGCCGATGGACGCGTCAGCATCGGCTTGGACGCATTGCCAGCCCCAGTCGAAGCCGCGTTTGCCGCAGAAAGTGAGGTCGGGGGATTCACCGCCGACACAGGTGCCGTCATCCAGAATGCATTTGCCAGCAACAGCTTTGTAGGGCGAGTCACAAATGAGTTCGACACATTTCCCGGCGTTTTCGCCCTCACCCGGGATGAAGTTGTTGGCCACGTCGCAGACGCAGGCGCCGTCAGCGTCGACGAAGTGGTTGTCAGCGTCACACTTGGCCGCGCAGGCTGGTTCGGCGTCATCCGTGCAGTAAGTCACCATGCCGGCTTTGCCTTCGATCAGGTCGGCACAGAGCGTCGCGCGGTCGTCTTCGGTACACGGTTTGGCTTTGCAGGCATAACCATCGTTCTGCGCGGCACAGATCTCTTTATCCGTACACTTGTCGACTTCGTTGAGCGCGCCATCGAAGCATTCGACGATGATCTTGTCGTCTTCCGCACAAGCTTTGGACGCGTGTGAGATCGTCAGTGAGCCCAGCGAACAGGATTTGAAAGCACGACAATGGTTTTCGGCTTTCATATCGCAAACGGGCGTCTCTTCTTCACAGGGTTCAGGCACCATCGTGCCGTCGACGCAATGCGTCCGGCCGCTCAGCCCGCAAACGTATTCGCCATTGGCCACGGCTTCGCCGTTGTCGACGCAGTCTTTGGGCTTGACTTCGACACAGGTCTTGCCAGCTTCGTCACAAGCCTGGCCGCTCGGACAATCTTCAACTTTGGCGACGTCGCCGTCACAGGTCGTCAGCTTGCCGTTGGCGCAACCCGCCACACACTCGTCCTTCGTATCCGGATCGTCCTTGGGATCGTCCTTGGGATCGTCCTGAGCCGGGTCCACACACGCCCACTTTTCGCCATCGCACTTTTTACCCTGCGCCGCGCAGTCGGTCTTGACCTGCATGTTGTTGGCATCACACATGTAAAGCGTATCGCCGTCACAGCGCATGGAACAGCTTCTTTCTTCGACACAAGCTGGTTCGCCCGCTTCATTGACCTGGCAAAATTCACCATACAAGCCGCAGTCAACCGCCATATTGTCGATGCAGGTGATCATGACGTTGCCGTCACAACGAGGAACGCAGTCTTTTTTTCCCGAGTCATCCGAACACGAAGCCAGGATGGTGGCACAGGCAGACAAGGCGACAAAAAGGGATAAACGATGATGATGCATGGAAGCCTCCTAAATTACAGCGTAAAGTGGCGCACCAGACGCCAAAAGACACAAGGCTTCTAGTCGATTTAACATTAAATATCCACGATTAAAAAGCGGCCGGTAGAAACGCGCGACCCGCGGGTGGCCGGTAGAGACCTGCTCAAAATAAAAGCTCAAGGATCAACGCAAATTCTAAAACAAATTGTAACCCACCGTGTGAGTTGTAACCCACCCACAAAAGGTCAAGGGTTCTGCGATTGACCAGAAGCCGGCATTTGCGGTAAACTGATGAAGTATTTTGTACACAAGGTCGTGTACCAATTCTGACCCAACCACGGATGGTATTATGGAAAAATTTATCATTGAGGGCGGCCACAAATTGAGTGGCACGTTAACGCCTGGCGGCAACAAGAATGAAGTTTTACCTGCCCTTGCTGCGAGCTTATTGACGACCGAAGAAGTCATTCTGCACAACGTTCCGCACATCAAAGACGTCGAAGTCATGATGGAGATCATCCGCGATCTTGGGGGCGAAGCCGATTTTATCGACACAAACGACGTACGGCTTTGTTGCGCCGCGATCACCAAGACCGAATTGAGCGCCGAACTCTGCAAAAAAGTGCGCGCATCAATTCTGTTTGCAGGTCCGATGCTGGCGCGTCAACACGAAGTGCATCTTCCGCCGCCCGGTGGTGACGTCATCGGCCGACGCCGTCTGGATACGCACTTCCTCGCCTTTCAGGGGCTCGGTGCATCGATCGAGATCGGCGACGCCTATCACATGACGGCACGCCACCTCATGGCGAACGACATCTTTTTTGACGAACCCTCGGTCACGGCCACCGAAAACGCCGTCATGGCGTCTGTTTTGGCGCGCGGCACGACCGTTTTGCGTAACGTCGCCTGCGAACCCCACGTCGAAGGTCTCTGTCACATGCTCTCGTCCATGGGCGCACACATCGAAGGCATCGGCTCAAACACCCTGACGATCCACGGCACCGGCGGACTCCACGGCACCGAACACACCATCGGGTCCGACTACCTCGAAATTGGCTCCTACATCGGACTCGCCGCCACCACCGGAAGCGAAATCCGGATCAAAAACGTCCGACTCAGTGACATGCGCAAGATCCGAATGGTCTTCGAAAAACTCGGCATCACCATCGTGCCAGAAGGCACCGACATCCTCGTCCCCGCCAACCAGGACATGCACATCAAATACGACCTTCACGGCGCCATCCCCACCGTCGACGACGCACCGTGGCCCGGCTATCCCACCGACCTTATGAGCATCGCCATCACCGTCGCAACCCAATGTGAAGGCAATATTATCTTCTTTGAAAAAATGTTCGAAGGCCGCATGTTCTTCACCGATTCACTCGTCGCCATGGGCGCACGAATCATCATGTGCGACCCACACCGCATCGTCGTCGCAGGCAAAGCAAAACTCATCGGCGCACGCCTCGAAAGCCCAGACGTCCGCGCCGGTATGGCTCTCCTCATCGCCGCACTCAGCGCCGAAGGCGAATCACAGATCTACAATATCCGACAGATCGACCGCGGCTACGAACGCGTCGACGAAAAACTCCGCGCACTCGGCGCACATATCGAACGCGTACAAATTTAATTCAAAAAATAATAAATTATATAAAATTATAATTATATTTTTATTATAAATATTTTATATAATATATATTTTTATTTATTCGGTAGGGGGAAGCCTCCCCCTACGCGGCTATTTGGCGACGCCAAATACGCCGCTACCCCTTCTGCCTACGGCACGCACGACGCGGCGAATCAGCCATTTAACCGTTGCGCCAATCCTCAAAATGCCAGTCATCATCATTAAACTTCGACTGACTTTTGCTCTTTTTCGCGCGCTTTTTGCGATCCTGCTCGACCAAATTGGCCTGTCCTTCCGTCACCACGCGCCCAAACACGTTTTGTGCCAGATACGTCGTCGTCCAGAACCCCGACACGTCAGACGCAAACAAAACAGGGTTATCGTGCAGCATGGCCGTCACTGCTGCCGTTGTGAATAACTCGTTTTCTTCGACAAACAAACACAGATCAGTCAACGCAATGGGTTCCCCAAACAGGGTCAGCAGCATCCAAAGCTTTTCTTTCTTGGATGCACGCAAAAACATGTTGGTCTGATCGGCCATATAGAGCGCATTCGCCAGACGCGTCTGCAAACTGAGCACGGGCGCAGACACGCGTTTCCTGTTCGTCATCAATGCGAGTTCGCCTTCACCAGATTCGTTCGAGGCGTCAAAATGCTCAGACGAGGCGTCAAAATGCTCGGGCGAGGCGTCAACGCGCGACGCCGGCGCAGTCAACGAGCCTGGTTCGCGGTCATCGTCACACAATGCCTCCAACGCACACCATGCCTCGTCTCGCGCGTCATGCGAAGTATGCTGGTCGTCCAACAGGACGTCGTAATCCAACGACGCAAAGCGCGGCAACTCGCCGTCGCACGTCGTTTGGCGTCGATCGTAATCCAACGAGGCAAAACGAGCTTCTTCGGTGTTGGCGTTCGATTCGTGGTCGGCATGCTCAACCGTTGACCGGCTGGCGGGCTCGAGCGGCGTGGGCGCGCGACGGACGACCACGCCGCTGCCGAGCTGCCTCTCAGCCAGCTCGTCTGGCCCTTGCCAGACAGGTCTGGCCGCCGTCGGCACAGATACACCTGGTCGAACGCTGACGCGCTGTATGGTATCGCCCCCAGCTTGGTATAAAATGCCCTGCTCGCTCAAATAGTAACGCCCCGGTCGAAGCGCCAGCGTGTCCACGTCTTCGCGCACAAACAACCACGAAAACTGGCGGATCAACTGACGAAGCGGCATTTTGGCATTAAAGTGGATCCTGGCACCGATCTCATGCAAAGCCACGACGCGGCGGCGCTCCAACAGGCAAGCCACGATCGCCTCAATATAGCCATGTTGAACGACGTCGTATTGCATCGGCACTTCGATGCCACGCCCTTGCGCCGACATGCGAAAATACATCGAAAACGCCACACCGACTGTGCGAACATAACGCTGGTATTTGAATTCAAACAGGGTTGGCGACGTCAAAACAAGGTATTCCAAGTCGTTGAGCGTCAAACGGGCATTTTGCCCCATCACGTGATGCGCCAGCCTCGGATAAACTTCGTCCAACGTCACCATGACAAACCTATTCGCCATGGACTGAAGCACAGACAACAGACCATACAACAAAACCCGACGCACTTCGGGACCGAACTCATGCACCGAGTTGGAACGCTTAAACTGTCTTGAGTTCGCAGTGATGTGTTCGATCCAGTCTTCTGGACGCATTTCGGGCATAACCAACCTTCTCCGCAACCAAACCGCGTGTCAACGGAGCCAGCGAGACACGCAACCGTCGCGACGGCATCGACGCGACGTCTAAAATCAGCAAAGCCGCTCCAAAGAGCGGCTTGTGTTCTCATCCTAAGGTGAGTTTTAGATTACTTAGCGAGCGCTTTAAGGAGCGAAAGGGCGCGGCTGTAACGGGCATCGAGCTCGGGACCGGATTTGAGTTCGGGTTCGTTAGGCATGGTCACGAACGGGATATCAATGCCACGAATGTTGATGTAACCGGATTCTTTACCGCCCGTGAGTTCTTCCCAGTCATCCGATTCGCTGAAACGAAGGAGGCTTTCTTCGGGAAGACTGTGGGAAAGAACGGAACCTTTGGCCCATTCTTTATAACGCGCTTCGTTTTTGCGTTTGGATTCAGCAAACGAAACCTGAACATAAAGGATCGCGCTACGTTTGAGGAGTTCGTCATCAAGAAGATCATACACGTGACGATAACCACCGTCAGCCATACCACGAGCGAATTCAACAAAGATCGTGTTGTCTTCGATGTTGAAATCTTTATTGTCGAGGTATTTCTTCTTGAGGTTCACATTGAATTTTTCGCAGCAAAGGTCAAGAAGCGGGTGATCCGATTTCTGATCATCAAACTGGACATAGCCGAGTTCGTGCGTGCGGGAATACATACGCGGATAGCCAAGTTTTTCCCACATGTCATCTTCGGTAAATTTTTCCCAAAGATAAATGAAGTCATCTTCAAAATTGAGTTCGCCAATATGGAAAAGCTCTTTGCGTTTTTCCAACGGGGTGTTGCGGATGAAATCGATCAATTCAGATTTACCGCCACCAGGACGACCATTAAGAAGAATGTAATCGAACGTGCTGCTCATGACTAGCTCCTTGAAACTGGGTATGATGAATGGTGTTCTGCATACAAACACCGAAAAAGCGCTTCAAGTCTACTCGTTTTGACGGGCTTAAACAACCTAAAACCCTTACAGCATCTTTGTTTTGTGGCACAAACAACCACACGCAACCACATAGTTTATTTTGGTTACGACTCACCTGCGCGTGTTTTGTCTGTTCAGAAATTTATCATCTCAGCCGTAGCGAAGCCGAAGGCAAGCAGGCTGAGATTGGACGAGCGGGTGCGATTTGTCCGAAGCCGAAGACAAGTTCGCGACCGCCGACTCCAAATTTTAGTTTACGATGATCTGCCTTAACTGTTCCTGAATTTGTACGGCCGTGTGGCATGTTTGAGCGAAGCGAGTTCCACACGGCCGACACAAAAAGGGCGCGGGGGTTGTAGGGGGCGCGCCCTGGCGCCCTCCCTGCGCGCCGCAGGCCTGGGCCTGCTCAAAAACAAAATGCTCAAGGATCAACGCAAAATCTAAAACAAATTGTAATCCCCGGGTGAGTAGTAACTTACTCTGCGCAAAAAAACGCCGTGTCAAAGACACGGCGCTTTGGTCGAAATGACTAAATTATTCAGCGCAGGCTTTCAGCGTGGTGCCTTCGGCAAGCTCAACGAGGTTGAGTTTTTCAACACAGGCTTCGCCGATCGTGACTTGTTCGAGAGCGACTTTGTTTCCACCTTCGACCTCTTCGATACTAAGTGCGACATCACTGGTGTCTTTGATATCAACGAAGTGGAAAGACGACGCTTTTTTGTTTGCGATGGTGAAACGATCCCACTTGTCGCCGTTGTAGCCCTGGAAGACCACGCGGCTTTCAGCCGTACCAGCCACGTTGAGCGATGCTTTTTCACGAATATTTACCGTTCTGCCATCTCTCATGGCGAGTATCGTACCGGCTTCGACCGTCACATCCGCATTCTCGAGATACAAACCGTTCAAGAGGTAAGGCACGCCGAGTTTTTTGAACGTATAAGCATCGACCTCGTTCCTGAAGCTCTCATCACGGACCTCGACGTAGTTCTTTTTGGCACGATCAGCGTTGGCAGCAAACGTGTTACCGTCGCCCAGCACCAAGTCATCAAGCTTTTCAATGCTGAGCGGGAAATTCGACGTATTTTTGATCGTGTTATTTTCAAAAACCGTGATCTTAGCGTCACTAGCATAGATACCGTAACCTTTTCCGTCGCTGTCGTTATTCACGTCGTCGATCAAAACGTGATCGAGTTTCGCCTTGGCATAGTAAGAGAAGGTCAAAGCGCCTTCAAAATACTGATCGACATTGGTCTTGAGCACATTCACATACTGCATCGTTACGTCAGAGCCGCTAAACAAAATGCCGTTCCAAGCCACATCGTCTGACTGGCTTTTGAACGTGATGGGCGCTTCTGCCGTGCCATTCATCACGACTTTGAATTTTCCGCTAAAAATGGCGCTTTTGCCTTCCGGAAAGACAAATTCAGAACCAGCAGGAATCGTGACGTTCGTCGTCTTATCGGCGCTCCACTCCATACCCTCAGTAACGAGCCAAGGAACCGATTGTTTATTAAACGTGACCTGGCTGTTCGAGGGAGCTTGGTTCGCCTGAGTGAGTTCAATATAATTCAATTTATTATTCTCATAGACGTTACCATCGCCGAGATTCGAAACGTTATCGGGATTGTTGATCCAAAGCGGTGATCTTTCGCAATTTTTAATGGTGTTATTTTCAAATTTGACGAGTTCGCCATAAACGATGATGCCGTTTTTACGAGCCCCGTCGATCGTAACGTGATCCATACTCGCTTTGACATTGGATTCGATGCGGACGACGCCATCAATATATTTATATTCTGCATCGCCCATATTTTTGAAATTCACGTAACTTAGTGTGTGTGTGACACCATGATTGGCATTTTCAGCAATATTGATCGCGCCACCGGGCGCCGAACCACCCGCCTTGATCACGATGGGCTTTTCAGCCGTACCTTTGGCCTGAATGGCACCGCCATCCCCAATGTTAATGGTGACGCCCTGATTTTTAATAGCGATGGTCACGCCCGGTTCGATCGTCAAAGTATAGTTATTAACATCCAAGTCATTTTCAAGAACGTAGTCGATGCCATCACCGCGATCGGTGAGCGTTTGTGTTTTTTCGAAGAACTCGGCGCCCAGCGTCAAGGCGCCTGTCGCATCAGCGGGCTTGACAGCGGGATCAGCAGCAGCACCCGGTTCAGCCGCATCAGCAGCCGGAGCAACCGCATCGGCGCCCAGTGCCACGCACTGACCATCCGCAGCTTTTTTGCCTTCGCAACCGTTGAGCAGGTTGCCATCCATATCGCAATAACCAATTTCGCAGGCGGAGCACGACATCAGATGCGCCATTGCCGGCACCAGGCACTGGTCTTCACATTTCAGTTCACCATTTCCACATTTTTTAGAGCAGGCACAAAGTGCCAAAGAAGCCACAGCGATCAAAACCAACGTCTTTTTCATCTCACAATCCTTACTGTTTCACATTTGTCATGCGTGTTCACGAGCCCCCGCTATGAGGGGGCGGCCGCGAAGCGGCGGGGGAGCCTTAAAATCATTCGCCGTATTTCGGCAAAGCCGAAATAGGCGAATGGCCCGGGGCTATCGCGCCAGCGATGTCCCGGGCTGCATATATCAAACTTACTTTTTCTTTTTGAACATCGCAGCGAGGCCTTTCAGACCACTCGAGAGCATTTTCTGAGCGTTCTGATCAGTATTTCGACGAGCTGGCTGCGTTGTCGTTTCAATCTCGGCGACATTATAACGCCAAGTCTCGCAAACTTGAAAAAACCAGGTTGAAAGCGGCGCGATCGCGGCGGCACGCAGAATCTTTCGGCTCATGAGCGCGTCGAGCAGCTCGCGAAACGTCGGCAACTCATCTTCGTTCGTGAAGAAACCGAATTTTTCGCGGAACTGATTGATGTAATCGCCTTGCGGAACGAGGGAAAGATGCGTGTCAAAAATGCGCGGATCGAAGACGTGGCGCACACTTTCGATAGGCATATTGACAACGGCGGCATGATTTTCGTCGTTGAGATCGAAGGCTGTGTAGGAATGAAGCCAACGACGCTCGATCATGTACTGGTTAAAAGCATCGCGGACATCGTGCGAGCCGGCGAGTTGCTGCTGCTCGGCTGCCAAGGCAGCTTTGATCGCATCACGAGGATGAACGTATTGAAAGATGGGGTGATCTTCGGGCAAAAGCAAAAGCGCGATGGGATCGTTGGCGACGACCGAGGGCAAAAGCTGCGTCATTTCACCATGTTCGTCGCAGCCGTAGGCATCCAGAAGGCGCGGAAGCAGGGCTTCGCACCCCGTACTCGTAAAGCGATGAACGACCGAAACGGCTTCCTGAACGATGGCGCTGGCATCGCTCGTAGCCACGATGTCATGCAAATTCCCCGAACCGTGCAAAACATCGGGCGACAACACGCTCGCCTGACGAGAAACGAGACGTTGAACGTTCTGGAACAGGCTTTCGGGCGAGTAACCTGTTAAGGACGGCATGGGCGAAAGGTTGTCTTTGTTGAGGAGCGAGATCGGCTGGTAAATGCTTTGCAGGATCGTGACGAATTGCTCTTCCCAAAAGAGATCGTCACGACGATAGAGCGGATACGGATGGATGGATTCGACCGTAAATGCCTGCTGACGCGTCAATTCAGCGGCACAGATCAACCAGGTCTTATCGTGAAAAGTGATCGTCCAGCCGAACGCGTAGATGTGCGCGGCTTCATTGACGAGGCCGTAGGACATCATACAACCGTTAAGCGAAATCTCCTGCGTTTTGACCGGGCCGTTGATGGGGTGCGCAAAACTTCGCTGATAACTGCGTCGATAACTCCAGACGCGGGGCGGCGTGCACAACATTTGACGCATGATGAACGCGTGCGCCGAATCGGGCAACGAAGCAACGACCTGATCCTGAAAATTCTGCTGACAGACGAGGCGAGCGCGCGTGAACAGCGTGAAATTCCAGATGGCGCTCCACAATACGGATTCCTCGTATCGACCGTGTGCACCGCAGATCAACGACTCAAAAAGCCGCGCAACTGGAATGTGGCGCTTTTCAAAGCGTTCGTGCACGTAAAGGGCATTATCCTGAATGACGCGCAAACACTGCGAGAGTTGGCAAGCGTCGTCGATATCTTCGACGCTCATAATATCGGTCGAAATGCACGACGCCATGTCAGCCACGAGCGCAGGTTCCTCAACGACTTGTTCAGTCAAAGGCGCCTCGTTCTCGATCACAGGCGCGTCGACCTCGCTGGATGACGGAACAGACGCCGTTTTGGAAGAACGGCGCTTTTTGGGCGCTGCAACAGACACCGATTCGACAGGCTCAGTCACGGCGTCGGCCATCGGTGCGTCGACCTCGGCGGATGACGGAACAGACGCCGTTTTGGAAGAACGGCGCTTTTTGGGCGCTGCAACAGACACCGATTCTACAGGCTCAGTCACGGCGTCGGCCATCGGTGCTTCAACCTCGGCGGATGACGGAACAGACGCCGTTTTGGAAGAACGGCGCTTTTTGGGCGCCGGGGCTTCGCCGAGATCTGGCTTAGTTGCCTCAACAGACACGGTCGCGCTGTCATCAAGCAACTTTTGGGTTCGCGTCGATCGGCTTTTGGCAGGCGCTTTTTTGGACGCGGACTGATCCGCGTCGACCGACGGCTTCTCGGATTTTTTACATGTCGTCATAGTTGACTCCTTCCGGCATGAGCTTGATCGGCAACCTGGCCAAACGTTTGGCATACGCATCGATATTGATGGAGCTCGTCATCCAACGTTGCATGATCTCTTCGGGAATCATATTGACCCAAGGACCGGGCTGGAGCTTGCGTAACAGCTTATCGGTATTGTTCATGATGTAACCGCGGAAGAAATGTTTGAGCTGATCTTCGTTGGGCATCATCTCCAACATGGGTCTGGCGTTAATATAGAGGTAGAACGAGGCATTGCCGGCATCGCCGGCGCGATCGCCATCGGAGACGCGACACCCCTGATGAACGAGAAAATCGCGCATGAAGCAGGCGCCGATCGTTCCAAGATAATGGTCGACGCGATAACCGCCCGTCGTCGACGGCACGAGTGGCAAACAATCCACAGGAATGTGCATAAAATGCGCGAAGTCCTGCGCCAATCGAAGCGAGTAACGCGGCGCATCCTGGCAGTTAAAGCTGGCTTCGCCACTGCCGTTCGAAGCCTGGACGTAGAGCTTACCATCCGAGAACTTCGTGGCGTCATGGGTCTTACCGCCGATCGTGAGACTCGTATGCACACCTGTCGCGATGTCGAGCATGCTTTTTTGTTTGAGTCGGATCGAACCCAAATTTCGCCCCGTCGTAGCATCAATGATCGCCGTCTCACCGCGATCTTCGATCATGGAATGCATGTAACCACGATCGAAAAGAAAGTCCGTTTTGCCATCGGGCACGTATTTGCCATTGCTGACCCGGCGCAAATAGCCCTTGTCGACCATGGCATTGAGGATGGCTTCGCAGTCCGAGACCGAATAAAACGCCTGTGTCGCCTCGCTGAGACGTTCATAAAGCGCGTTTTTGGCGATCCAGCCATTTGTGCCGTCATTTGTTTCGGAAGAAGACGTTCGTTTTTGCAAACAAAGCGAAAACGCCTGCTGAACGATCGTAGTCGGACGAATGCGCACGGGATCCGGAAAATAACGGTCGTTTTGAGCGCATTGAATGAGGTGTTCAAAGCGCCGTGCATCAAAGTCGGAGCCTGCCAAACAAACGACGTGCGTGGTATCCTGCTTTCGGTTGCCTCGCCCGATGCGTTGCGCAAACGACGTGACGTCAGACGGCGGCCCAACGAGCACGATCAAGTCGACGTCGCCAATGTCGATACCGAGTTCCAACGTGCTAGTCGCCACGCAAACACCGTGTTTCGACTCCAAAAAGTCTTTTTCGGTTTTCTCGCGGCTTTCTTTTGAAAGGCTGCCGTGATGCGCAAAAACGATGCTGCTGAGACGCGGTTTTTGTTTGAGCGTGATCACGAGATTTTCAACCAAAGCACGCGTATTGGCAAAGACGATCATTTTTCGGTCTGGCGACGCGTTCATCTCTTTTTCGATGAGATTGGCCGCGTCGTATTCAGAATAAACGCGGTAGATCTCGTGCACGATATTTCGCGTACCGGTGGCGACCGAAAGCGTGATGGCGTCATTGCCCAAAAACTCTTTGGCGATGCGGTCGAGTTCGGGCACCGTGGCGCTGGACGCGCAACAGGCGATAGGATGTTTATTGAGCTTTCGCAGGCGCGTCAACAGGCACTGAAGCTGGTCACCACGACCGGAGGCACTCAACAGGTGGATCTCATCAATGACGATGGACTCGAGCGACGTGAACGAGCGCGTCTGACGGCTCAAAAGCGAGTCGAGCGATTCAGGCGTCGTGATCAGGATCTCGGGCGGCGTTTCGCGATCAAACACGGGCTTGTCACCCGTACGTACAGAGATCGTCAAACCGACCGCGCGAATCGGGCGTTGAAGACGACGAAACAAGTCATTGCACAAAGCCTTGGTGGGCACGACAACGAGGATGGCCGGTCCAGGCATGGTCTGGTTTTCGACGCGGATCTGCTTAACGCGTTGTTCACCAAACAGCATCTGTTGAACTTGTTCCTGCGTCATTTCGGGCAGTTTTTGACCAGCACGACGTCTATGGGGCGCCCGATCGAGTGGCAACGACTCAATTTTGGGGCGTTCTGTTATGGCATAACGACGAAGCTCGCGATTTTGCAAATAGCGCTCGACCGTCGGCGCCAAAACGGCCTCCGTCTTACCAGACGCAGTCGGCGCATTGACCAAAACCGATTTGCCAGCCAAAATAGGCAGAATGGACGCCTTTTGAACATCGTGAAGACGCGCAAAGGAGGCAAAAAAAGCGTGCCATGTTTTGGCGAGCGCAGAACGAATACGTTCTTCCGACGAGAAGTTGACCGACGAAGTGACAGAATTCACGCGTTACCCTGTGAAAAAAACAAAAAGCGTCCGCGACGCGGACGCTAACGCATTAGAACTTGAAATCAGCTGGTGTGATCGAATTGACGAGGGGTTCTTCAAACGCCGTCATCACTTCACAACCGTCTTTTGTAACGACGAGCGTGTGTTCGAACTGCGCGCTCCATTTTTTGTCGAGCGTGACAGCCGTCCACTTATCATTAAGGATGCGCAGGCGCCAGTCACCGGCATTGATCATCGGTTCGATGGTGAACGTCATGCCTTCGCGCAAACGCAATCCGTGTCCTTCACGGCCGTAATGCGGCACCTGTAAATTCTCGTGAAATTCACGACCAATGCCGTGCCCAACGAAATCACGAACCACGCTAAAACCACGGGGTTCAACAAATTTCTGGATGCAAGCACCGATATCGCCCATACGTGCGTCCGGACGAACCAGACTGATCGCCATGTCGAGGCTACGGCGCGTCGTTTCGACCAAATTTACGGCTTCCGGCGACGGCGTGCCACAATAAAACGTCGCATTCACGTCCCCGTGCCAGCCATCCAGGATCGACGTGATGTCGATATTAACGATGTCGCCATCTTTCAACACGGTATTCTTACTCGGAATGCCATGACAAACCACTTCGTTGACCGAGATGCAACACGATTTGGGATAATCCCAGGCATCACCGTTATGCGGGTAATGCAGGCATGCGGGGATCGCGTGGTTTTTGATGGTGTAACGATAAACAAAATCGTCGATTTCGAGCGTCGTAACGCCCGGCTTGACCATTTTGCCGGCCTCGATCAGGGTCTTGGAAGCAAGTTTACAGGCTTTGCGCATCTGCTCTATTTCAGCAGCGCTTTTGATAATAATTTCAGGCATTTTAACCGAATCGATGTCCTAAAAAACAAAACTAAAAAACGTTCGTGCAAATGAGACGAAGCGTGTCCATCTGCCCGTTCACGCGGCGACCTTCGATGCCCGTGACGATATACCCTTTCGGGCAGTTCAGGCTAAATTCGCCATCTTTGCTATCACTGAGTTTAACGTATTTCGTCTGGGTGGTAGATCCTTCAGGCTTGGCATTGACGATATAGCGCTCCGTTTCAACTTTTTGGCGCGTCAGTTCCTTACCATCAAGAAGAACAGCAACGTAGAGTGCAGGCTCCGTCGTGTTGATGGGCGATGCATCACCGAGCGTTAACTGATATTTGCCATCCACAACCGAAATGAAATGTTTTTCGGTCGCTATGGCTTTTTTACTCGTCTGGCTCGTATAAATTCTAAATTCGAGTGGAAGCACACCCGACACAGCAATCGCATCCTGGTCGATGACTTCGCCCTGGTAATTGATGAATGTCTGAACGTTATCATCTGCCATGGCAACGGACGTGACCGAACCAAAAAGCGCCAAACCCATGAAAATGGATGAAAGTCTAGTTTTTATCGTCATATATTTATTATCTTCCAGATGACTATGAAAAAATGTAAGGCCGACACGGAAGTCGGCCTTCATGCATCAGGTTATTTCCTGCGTTCGTTGTCGTCTATGAGCTTGTTCAATTCCTTGACCTTACGCGCAGTATTCTCAAGTTTACTGAGTTTCACGACGAGTGCGCGGGCATCTTCAAAATTGTCATTCTTGATGTTGGAACGAACATCGGCACTGAGCTTATTGATATATTCACTCGTGAGCTGCGGCAACAGACGCGTTTGAATATCCATGTAGTAAACGCTGTCGATGGAGATCTTACCAAACTGGTTGAGTGCATCTTCGAGCTCATCCGAATTTTTGTTACGGTAAGTTCGGTTGGTGTTGATCATATTGGTGTTGATCTCTTCTTCCTGATCGAGAATGGTCATATATTTCTCGATCAGTTCCTTTTTGCCGTCGAGTTCGATCTTTTCGGCATCACGGAAACTGGAACGCGCATCTTCGAGACGCTTTTCAGCGTAGGCATTGACACCGTTTTCAATGAATTCAGTCGTCGTTTTGACCATCTGTGCCTTGATTTCCTGTTCCTCTTCAAGACCGCTATAGTGACTATAAGCAACACAGAAGAAGACGAGGCTGCCAAAGCAGAGGATAGCCGCAGCCATGATGACCGCGATAGCCCATGTCGGCGTTGTCTGGTTTTGCATATTGCCAGCGTACGAGACCATGTAAGGACTGGTCAACGGCGACGCGGGGACGGGCACAGAAGGCGGCGGCGCCCAAGCTGGCGCGGCAAGGCCACCACCGGCACGCTCAATCATCGTTTCGCTAGCCGGCGTCGGCGACGGCATCGGGTTCGGTGAACCATACGAAGGCGATGAACTCGGTGCACTTGGCGCAGATGCACTGCTCGAACGCGGTTTATTCTGATTCGGGTGATAGTTGACGACAGGCGTGCCCTTCCAAAGTTCTTCAGGATCACCACCGTTCTGTTCAAAACGGAAACGGAGGTTACCGATCTCAATGATATCGCCATCACGAAGCTGGGCATTCTTGATACGATAGCCGTTCAGGAACGTACCATTCGCACTGTCGAGGTCGACAAGACGGAAACCTTCTTTGTATTTTTCGACGCTGATGTGATGACGACTGATCGAGATATCAGAAATGACGATCTCGTTCTTGGGACCACGACCAATGCCCGTTTTATCGCGAACGAGCATGTATTCGCGCTGCTGCGTCTTACCCGATTCCACGACGAATTTACCCGTGAGCGGATCATAATCCATCGCATCCATCTGAATCTGCGTCTTTTCACCGTCAGCTTCTTCATCGTCATCCATGGGAACTTCGAGCATCATGGTCTTTTCACCATTATTCTCTTCCTCGTCTTCCCATTGAAGCTCGTCATCATTGGCATTGGGATCGATGGATGAATCGGCGCCACTAGGCGTTGGCACCACGACGTTGGGAAGCGGTGCAGGCGCCGCGACCGGACTCGGTGCTGACATCGGCATCGGCGCTGCCTGAGCTGCTTTCGCTGCACTGGCTGCTGCAATCGCTGCGGCGATCTCCTCAGCGGTCGGTTGAGCACAAGCCTGCGTTGCACCTTCCTCTTCATCTTCTTCTTCAGATTCCCACACTGGCTGAGGCGCGGAAGGAAGACTAGGTTCCTCGGACGCCATGGATTCAACCATACTTGTAGGATCCGAATAACTTATCGGCGCTTCAGGAACATCCGAAAGACCAACCTCATTGGCGTCTTCCGGAGCCACACTCACAGCTTCCGCGATGGGCGAAGGCGCACTTGCAGGCAAATTTTCGAGTTCCGAATCGGCATCCACCGGGCCCATAGGCACCTGACTGGCTGCCCCCACAATGGGAACGCCCGAAACAGAGGCGTTTTGACCACTCAACGAACTCATCGGACGAATCGAACCCGGTGCAGACAACGGTTTCATGCCTTTCAGATTCGGGCCATGAAGCTGAGGAAGCTTGGGTAAGGCTGACGAGGCTTTGCCAACACTACCAAGCGGTGGAAGGTGCGTCTTGTTAAGACCTGGTAACTGTTTACTTTCTGCCATCACTATCTCCAGGGATTTTTTCTATACCCGTAAGAACAAAATTAGCCCTTTCATGCCGCGTCCTTTCTAAAACACTCCCATCAATCTTGCAAGAAATCCATGATTTTTGGGACGAATTACGGTCATTTTCTGCCATTTGGACGCGCGCCCAAGCGTGGGCAAACGCGCTGTTAGGAATCGTCATCCTTTTTGGGCGGCACAAGCTGAGGCGGTTTACGAACCGCCGCCGCGTTGATGGAAGGCATCGATCTCGAAACACCGGGGCTGGCACCACCCGGTCTGGGCACCGCCGACACGGCACCATGAATGGACGGCGCTGGTCTCGACAATGCGCTTCGAGAACAACTCACCGGGGATTGCGGCGCGGCCAAAGGCTCGAGGCGCTGAGCCGGGGCAAGCGATTCGAGACGAGGTACACCGCCCGTCATGCCAACTGGACGCTGCGGCGGCGCTACAGGTTCCAAACGCGCTGCCGGAGCGGGACGCTGACTCATCGTTCCCGATACCCCTGACATAGGAACTGCACGCTGACTCATTGAACCCGAAACGCCCACGGATGGCACCGCGCGCTCAGCGCGAGAAATACGTCGATTGCTGTCTGAAGAAAGCGTACCGAGCTGAACGCTCCCCATCGAAACCGAATGCTCCGTATGAGAAATACGAGGATTATTATCGGAAGAAAGCGTACCAAGCTGAACCCCGCGAGAAATCCGCTGATTGCAGTCTGAAGAAAGCGTACCGAGCTGAACCGATTTAGGCAAATTACGACGCATATTGGGATCCGGCGCACTCGACCCACTCACAGGGCAACTGTCCATCGTCGGACGATGCACGGCCTTCCCGTTGTGCGACGAGCTGCAACCGACACCCGTCGGCCTCGCCCCTCCGCTGCGTTGAGCATTCGCACCGATCGCACTCAAGACTTCCGCTTTGTCATGCTGATCCGGCATGGTCGGGATCATGGCTGCAGGACGAACGGAAGCCGCGACGATCGAAGAATGCGAAACATGTCTCGGAACCGGCATCGCCGTACTCGACGACAAACCACGACGATCTCCCCCTGACATTGATCGGCGTTCAGAGGTTGCGCCCAATTCTGACAAACGTTCATGAAGCGGTTTGACCTCTTCCACAGAGGCCGATTCAGCCGGCATCGCAACTTCTTTGATCGCCGCCACTTGCGGCATCAAAGACGGTTCAGGCTTCTTCGGCGACGCAATGCCCAAAGACGCCAAAAATTCATCCGCCTCACGCGCACTGTCATTCACAACTTCAGAATTTACAGCATCTTCAGCGGCTTTCTGACCCGGACGCGCACGTTCGACCAAACGCGCCTGCTCTCGCTGCGCTTTCGCCAAGTGACGCTTGTACGTTCCGTCCTCGATCTCGCGCAAAACTCGATTCCAATACGTCGAGTAGCTCGTAAATTTCTGAACATACGTGCGAATGCGAAACTTCGTCGAGGTGTTCGTCACATTCAGCTGCTCAAACGTGCGCATTATGCGAACCACATCCATACGAAGCTGCGTAGGCGGCATCTTCTCGGCGCCTACAAAATACTGTTCATATTTGACACGGAGCTGCTCGAGCTTTTGAGAAAATTCGTCTACCAGAGACTCGACCTCTGCATTCGAATAATCCGTCCTAATCGTGTTGTTTGCCATGCGTGGCCCCCGAAAGCAGTTAAGAATCTTTGATTTGGGTGTGGAGGCTCAAACCCTCCCAAGTCCAAAAAATACTACTAAAAATATAAACTCAAACCAGCCTGAAATATATCATTTTCGTGATTTTCAAAAGTATGCTGATAACCAACATCCAGACCGACTTTGCCACTCGAATCCCTGAATGCAAGACCCGCCGAAACAACATGCTGCTCCGACTCGACTTCGTAACGATAACCGGCACGGATCGGAAACATATTCTTAATAACATATTCAACGCCAACACCGTACGATCCCGTATCCGCGATGTGGTCCTTTTCAGCACTGATATTGAACGAAGCTTCAAACATCAAATTGAGTCCCAGCTGAAGGCTGCCAAACGCCACACCGGTTGAGATCATGCGCGGCATGATGTTTTTATAATCGCCCACGATCAGATTCTGCGCCGAAAATCCAATCGCCAACCAGTCGACCGGACGAACCATCAAACCCACATCCATCGTAAACTGAGAAAGATGCTTTTTGCCGCCAAGCTTGATGTGCTCGTAAGCCCCCGTCACGCCAAGGCTCAAAATGTTGTTAGCCAAAGGCACCGCAAGGCCAAGACGCGCATGATTGTAATGCTGTGTCGACCCCGCAACTTCTGAATGCTCGTAAATGTAACCGATCTCGGCCCCAATGTACTCATTGCTCTTCATATCGAGCAGGTTGAGCTGAAAACCATGCGTCGTATCCCGATTTCCATAACGATAAGTCGCATCCATCGCGTACATCATCGCCGACGAGATCGCGGCCGGATTGTGCCACACCGCCGAAGTGCCGCTGGCCGATGCCACCATGTTGTTGCCCAAAGCCAGACCACGCGACGTCGTCAAACGCTCACGCGCCGTCAATTCATCATTCAGATCCTGCGCCTGACAAAGCGTCGGCAAAACCATCCCTAGCAGGAACGCCAATACACATATTACGTTTATTCGTTTCATCTTTGCGTCATTCAAAAAAAACGGGGGCAATCCGTTGCAGTCCCAAATGCTTCATCCCTTCGATGAAGATAGAATCATTCGGTGTCCCTTTTATGACATGGAGACTTTTAGGCAAAAAAACAAGGTCCATGCGCTTAAAAACGACAGGCTTTTATTTTTAGGGCTTGGGTTCGGCCGCTATTGGCGCCACGACATGCTCGCACATGGTCGATTCGCCCACACACAAAGCGCATTGCACCAAAACCGGCGCCAATACGCGCGCCGGCGTCGGCTATTTCGCCCGCGGTAACCGCGTTCGAAATACGCCGAACGCACCGCATCACAGCCTGATCTCGCGAATACGCGGGTCGTCTTCTATCGACAAACGGTAAGGATGGTTGAGCAGCGTAACGAGTTCGTTTTGCTCGGCACAGTTTTGCGGAAGCTGCCACGACATGAGCACCATGGCGCGTTCCATATCCCAAAAGTGAAGGCGCCCGTCACCCAGCATGGCAAGCGTGATGCCGCACGCGTTGGGAAAGATCTGACGAACAAACGCGTCAGCCGTCGCCGACTCTGGCGTCACACACCAGGCTGTCGTGAGTGCCACCGTGTCACCCAGGCCTTGCAAATAAAGACGTTTGTGCTTCCAGTCAATGCCGGCATCGAGCGTGCCCATCGAATCCAAAATGGCCTTGGGCAACGGCGCTAGGTTAAAAACTGCGTCATCGACAACGGACTGATTCTGCCACAAGTAGGCTTGACCTGTCTCATCCACACTCACCGCACCTACTTCCGAACGAGCGATGCGCACAACACGGTGTTCATGGACAAAACGGGTCTCCCAGCTCCCATCCGGATGAATAAAACGCACTTCATTTTTTTGCATGCCACCAGCACAAGTCACCCAACCTTCCGGCGTGCCCACGCAGTCACCCAGCAACGTCTGTTCGACGTTCGGCAGCTCAATGACTTCAGGTTGACGCAGGACATTCTTGACGATCACGCAATCTGGCGCAAGCAACGGACTTTTGGCTGCTTTCATGACCAGAAGTTCGCCCGTTTCCGGGCCGTCCATCAGACCCACAATCTTCGCGTCAAACTTCATCAACGCCGTGAATGTCTCATGATCGGCTTCTAAATGATACAGGCTTTCTTCTAACGCAATGATCAACTCACCATTGGACGCAGCAAGCCGCATATTTCCCAAACGAAGCCCCGTTTTCTTGAGCGAAAAAAGGTCGATCGAGCGTTTGGTCCCTTCCAAAATGTTCGTGCAGGTCAGTGTACTATCTTCAATTTGATAAACATCGCCCATGAGCACGACTGGCGCTGCGCCAAATTTAAGGGTATTGACACCGGATGCACATCCACGCCCGCGTTCTGAAACGGGAATGCTTCCAAACTCGTTCCAAATTTTTCGCCCCACATCGCGGCCATAATGCTTGGCAATGAGGTCGATCATCAAACAACTTTCCCAATACAGACCTTTCTTTTCGAGTTCACGAGCACAGTTGACCCACGCCGCGACCTGAGGAACAGGACGCAACGAGGTAAGCTGACGCACCATGGTCTGAACCTGTTTGGCGCAAGATGCGAGCGTAATGATCATAGTATTCCCTCTTGCGACTGAAGCGACTCAAGCATACGCATCGACATGTCCACAACCTGAACGCTCTGAGACTGGTGCGTATCCAGGTCGATCGCGGTAACCGAAAGAATGCCGTTGACGTCGATACGCAACGAAACTTCGATCTGAGGCTCCATGCGCGGCGCGGGACGAATGCCCCCCAGCTCAAAGGTCGCGAGCAGTGTGTTGTCTTCGCAACGCGCATTTTCACCCTGATAAACTGAAATAATGACGCTTTCCTGATTATCACGGTTCGTCGTAAAGACGCGGCTGACGCGATGCGGAACCTTCGTGTTTTTCTGAATAAGCGGAATGAAAATGCCGCCCGCAGCTTCCAAACCAAGCGTCAGCGGCACAACGTCGAGCAGCAAGACCTTGCTGTCATCGTTTTCAAGAGCTTTAGCCTGAATGGCTGCACCAATGGCGACGGCTTCGTCAGGGTTGACCGCCGTCCCCGGCGTAATGCCGAAATAGTCCTGCACCATCTCGCGAATCAACGGCATACGGGTCATGCCACCAACGAGCACCACCTCGTTAATGTCACTCTTCATAATGCCAGCATTGTTCAACACGCCTTCGCAGATCCCCAGTGAGCGTTCAATGAGGGGCTGACAAAGCGATTCAAGCTGCTGACGCGACAAAACTTCATTGAGTGCGACAGGCGTCGACGCATTCGGTACGATGTTTTCGAGCTCGATCTCGGTTGATTCGACCGTCGAAAGCTGGATCTTCGCAAATTCAACGGCATCGATCACACGCTGACGGGCATTCGTGTTCGTCTTGAGATTGACGCCTGTCCGCTGCTTAAAACGGTCAAAAAGCCAATCTGCCACAACACGGTTAAAATCGTTCCCTCCAAGAAACGTGTCGCCCCCCGTCGCCAATACGTTGTAGATGCCATCACCGATCTCGAGCACAGAGATATCGAACGTGCCACCACCAAAGTCGTAAACAGCAACCACACGCGTGTCGCTCGTGCCATAACCATAAGCCAAAGCTGCCGCCGTCGGCTCGTTGATGAGTCGAAGTACGTCGATTCCGGCGATCTCAGCCGCTTTCTTAGTCGCCGTGCGTTGAATATTATCGAAGTGAGCAGGCACGCTAATGACGGCCTGCGTGATCTGGTCGCCAATTGCCGCCTGTGCCAACGCTTTCACTTTTTTGAGGATCGCAGCACTCACTTCGACCGCATTCAAAAGATTGTCGCCAACAACAAAGCTCGGCATACCGTCGTCAAGCGGCACCACTGTGTAAGACAACGTCGCCATGACCGTTTGAACGTCGGGCGAATCGTATTTCTGACCGATCAAACGCTTGACCGAGTGAATGGTCGTTTCCGGCGTCACGGCCAGCTGCGCTCGCGCCATGTGACCAACAATAAACTGGCCTTTACGCGTCAACGCCATGACCGACGGCATCGTTGAACGACCTTTTTCATCAAGAATGACCTGGGGTTGGCCTTTCAAAACGACCGCAACGCATGTATTCGATGTTCCAAGATCTATCCCGATTACAGGCATAACAAATTTCCCTGATTCGCAAAAAAAACAAACGGCACTGAATTCACTTGATCGCTATTTCAGTGCCGTTTGATTCAAGATCGATAAACGCCATCCTTTGTGCCGTTTGACTCGCCCCAATACGGTTCGAGCCAACGCGTTTGAGAGCTTCCGACGCTCAACCACAGATTCTAAGCGTAGTAGTCATGAGTTCAACCCCCATGACCAGGTCACTATTTTCCAAAAATGCGTCCGAACAGACCTTTTTTAGGCGTCGGAACTTCACTTCCTGGAGAATCGAAGGTCTTACGTTCACGTTTTGGCATGGTGGAGAGATCAATACCAACAGGTTTGTCGCTGATGAGTTTGCGTTCCTGATTTTTGACAAGCGTATCGAGAGAGATCGCATCATCCGCTTTTTTCGGCTGAGTGTCTGCTTTTCCGCCCGTCAAAGAGCCAAGAGACATACCATCATCTTCGGGAATGGCCGGAATCTTGGTCAGACGAGAATGAACATGAGGTCTCGAGCCACTGTCCGCCTTTTCGGGAATCGGCGAACCAGTAAGAAGGTTATCAATGAGAGCACCCGACGAAGCCGAGGAAACTTTCGCATCATTTCCCTGAAGCGAAGCGAAAAGCGAAGGCGCCTCTTCTTTTTTTGTCTCAATGGGTTCAGCAGGTACACTCGCTTCTGCAATAGCTTCGGCGACCGTCTGAGCCTGACCATCGTTGACGAGATTATTCTCGTGAATGAGCTCGTCGCGAAGCGCTTCAAACGCATCGGATGCCGAAACGCTCTCCGTAATGGCTTCGGGAATGGAAGGCGCTGCTTCAGCAGCCACTTCAGCCTGATCATCGACCGAGTCGTCAGCAACAGCCGAGTCGTCAGCAACGACCGAGTCGTCAGCAACAGCCGAGTCGTCAGCAACGGCCGAGTCGTCAGCAACGGCCGAGTCGTCAGCAACAGCCGAGTCGTCAGCAGCGACAGAGTCGTCAGCAACAGCCGAGTCGTCAACCACAGGCGCGATGCCTGTCGCGGCATCTTCCATAGACGATTCAGCAGAAGCTTCTTCGGACAGAGCCTCGTCAACAACGTCGCTTTCTACCTTACTCGCAGGCACTTCGACCGACGACGCATTTCCAGGCATACCAACCAACGTCGAAGTCGGCGCTGCAAACGGATCCGCTAAATTCGAAATTTCCGGTGCGGGATACGAAGGCGCATCGTTCAAAAGATCTTTTTCTTCCGCCTCAGCCGATTCAATGTCTTCATCGGCGGCGGCAACAGGCTCTTCGGCGGCTCGGTTATCGTTGTCACCAAACAAATTCTCGTTCAGGTATTCACCACGTGATGACATTTCATTGACGTCTTCATCAATGTCAGAATTATCAGAATCAAAAATGTCTTCGTCCATATCGCCCATGTCAATGTCTTCGGCATCCATCTCAAATGGACGTTCCATAAGACCACTCACGACGGTTGGAGCAACGTACATTCCGCTATCACGGGGCTGAAGAACTGGTTCAACCTTACGGTTTATGCCAGAAAAAAGCATATCAAGCTCGTTGTCCATATCGGAATCGCCAAACAGATCAAGGCCTTCCGAACGTTCACGCGTATCCACGATCATGCGGTTGCGAAGATCGATCTTTTCTTCTTCCGGGGCCGGCTGACTGCTGACGGCTGGCATCGCGCTCGGCGTCACGTCACGGTCAGACTGTTCCTGCGCCGTAATGATCGCATCCACGACTTCCTTGAACGGACGATTGATTTTGCGCAATGCGATGAGCATGCCGGATGCCTGCGAAGAAGGACCACCAATAAATGGAATCTCTTTTCTTACGATGCCTTCGCCAGCATACGTAATGCCACCATCCGCAAGCTTAAACTCAAAATGAACCTCAGCACCAACAGGACGCGTCGTGCGCGTACGAATAAAAAGCCCGCGTTTCGAAATCAACGGACGCATTGCTTCTATAAAATCAGCCTGCGACGAGTACTTCAACGTCGCTTTTATCATGGCGATTTTGTTTCCAGTCATGATTTTTCCTCACAAAAATCGGACACGAAAGGGCACACGTTGCCCTACAAAAACTCGCAGTTAATTTTACAACGTCTGACGCAAAAACTCAAATACTGTATGCAATTTGACACACAGCTTGTTACATCACAGCATCTCAGCTCAGGAAAAACAATAAGCTGTGTCATGAATACAAAAACGCGGCGCGTATTGACCGAGCGCAGAGCCGTCCGGTTCGGGCGACTCAGGCGAGGGAGAAGCGACGCGGGCGCGGCGTATGAAATAGCCGCGCCTAAATATAGAAGCATTGAAATCTGAATATTCAAAAAAAGCATTCCGTGTGCCGAAAGCGGGCAAGTTGCCGAAGCCGACATACGAAAGCGTAAAAAAAAGACCCGGCAATGCCGGGTCTGCTGAATTTTTCCCGGACAGCCAAGGCTGTCCGAGTTAATTTGAGGATTAATCCTCGTCGTCGTCTTTGGCACCACCAAACGGAGATTCTTTGATGATCTTCGCTTCAAGCATCGAAGGAACATCTTCATATCCGTAGAAAGCCATCGTAAACGTGCCCTGACCACTCGTCATGGAACGAAGATCAGGCGCGTAACGCTGAATTTCGGCGAGCGGACAAACGGCGTGAATGACGGTCTTCTTGTGTTCCGGATCCATGCCGAGCACGCGGCCACGACGGGATGTAATGTCACCCATGATGTCGCCCACGGAAGCACTGGGAACCGTAATGTCGAGCGTGTAAACCGGTTCGAGAAGCTTCGTGCCACCAAGTTCGAAGGCAGTACGCATAGCTTTACGACCAGCAGCGACGAAGGCAACTTCCTTCGAGTCGACCGGATGGTATTTACCATCGATAAGTTCGACCGCAAAGTCCGTAACAGGATAACCTGCCATCGGACCATGTTCGGTGAAGCTCAAAACACCTTTTTCAACAGCCGGAATAAACTGACGGGGGATCGCGCCGCCAACGATCTGATCGAGGAACTTGACGCCTTCACCACGGCTGAGCGGACCAACGTTGATAAAGCAAACACCAAACTGACCGGCACCACCGGACTGTTTCTTGTGCTTGCCTTCGACGTTTTGAGCACGTTTTTTGATCGTTTCACGATACGGAACCAGCGGAAGCGACGTGTCAACATCGAGTTTGAATTTACGTTTCATTTTCTCGATGGCCATATCAAGATGCTGCTGACCCATGCCGTGAAGCGTCATCGCGCGGGCAAGTTCATCATTGCCCATAGAAAGCGTAGGATCTTCGTCCATCAACTTGTCAACGGCACTCTTAAGCTTGTCTTCTTCGCCTTTCGCTTTAACGCGAAGGTTGAACGACATCATCGGGTCCGGATACACGATCTTTTCAAATTCAATGGCCGTATCGATCGCAAGCGTGTCATTGGTCTTGGTGTCTTTGAGTTTGGCAAGGCAAACGATATCACCAAAAACACCTGCGTCGAGCGCATCACGATTCGAGCCACGAAGCGCATAAAGCGTACCAAGACGTTCCGGCTCGCCTGTGCGGACATTCACCACGTTGCCATCGGCCGGTGCTTTACCGGTCAGAATACGCATAACCGTCTGTTTACCCGAGAAATCATCGATAAAGGTACGAATAACAACACCCGAGAACAAAGCGTCGTGCGTACATTTCATCGAAAGAAGCTCGCCATGACGCAACGTGTTGAAACGACGGCCGATCGGGCTCGGACAGAACTTCGTCACCAGATTCAGCACGCCTTCCGCACCAATAACATTGCTCGCCGACGCAAAAACAACAGGAACGACCATGCCCTTTTCGATGGCAGCAGGAAGCGCTTTAATGCATTCTTCATGGGAAAGCGTCAGCTCTTCAAGGTATTTTTCCATAAGTTCATCGTCAGTTTCTGCCACCGCTTCTGCGATCTTTTCCCACGCAGCTTCCACATCGTCAGCATATTCTGAAGGAATGTCACTCACTTTGCATTTGCCCGTCGAACCTTCGTAAACGTAGGCTTTCCCTTCAAGGACGGAGATCACACCCTTGAAAGAATCGGCAACACCCATCGGAATCTGAAGAGGAACTGGCGAAATTTCAAGGTTCTCATTGATATCGGCAAGACACTGAGACACATTCGCGCGTTCTTTGTCCATCTTGTTGATCACGATCACGCGGGAAATACCAAGCGACTTCGCTTCGGCACTCACGCGTTCCGTCTGAACTTCTACGCCGTCTTCTGCACTGATCACGATCACGGCCGTATCAGCACCACGCATCGCCGTCAATGAGTCATAAATAAAGTTGCCATCTCCCGGGGTGTCGATGATGTTCACTTTTTTGCCATCGTATTCGCACCAGGCAAACGCTGATCCGTTTGAACCACCACGTTTCACTTCTTCAGGCTCAAAGTCGAAGGTCGACGTACCAGCCGTCGTCGAGCCAAGTCGCGTCGTCACGCCCGTCTTGAAAAGAATCGCTTCACCAAGTGCCGTCTTGCCGCTAGCACTATGACCCACTAACGCGATGTTGCGAATATCAGAAGATTCAAACAGAGTCTTTGCCATAACCAGTCATTCTCCAAAAAACTCTATGGGTTTAAAATATGCCGTCCCATGACGGCTAGGAAAACGCCGCCCAATCTATGACTAATTCCACCGTTCGTCAAAGATTTACCTTGCAAATAAACCCTTATTTTTCAATTTGGTAAGGCTAAAAACTACAATTACCTACATATAACCACCTATTACATAACTCTATTATTCCATATTCCCGATCCCTAATTTATAATTACTTCGCCGACTTTGACACCTTTATCAGAAATAAGGATGTAAATATGACTGTAATCGAAAATTTGATTGAACGCGGCGTGAACATTCCCGCGCCTGCTGCCGTCGTCATTGAAGACATCGACGAGAACGCCATCGAACCCGGTGCCACGATCTATCCGGGAACCACCATCTGCGGCCAGGACACGTTCATTGGCGCCAATACTAAGATCGGACAAGGCGGCGGCGCTTACGTCGAAAATTGCCAGATCGGCCGAAACTGCACACTCATGCAGGGCTGTTATCGCGAATCGACCATGCTCGACGGATTCAACGCACGAAACGGCGCCGAGGTCCGCGACAACTGCCTCCTTGAGGAACAAGTCAGCCTCGGACACACCGTCGGACTCAAACAAACGATCTTTATGACAAACGTCGTCGCAGGGTCCCTCATCAATTTCTGCGACGCGCTCATGTGCGGCGGAACTTCGCGAAAACACCACAGCGAGATCGGGTCATGCATGGCCCTCTACAACTTTACACCACAAGGCGACAAGTTCGCTTCGCTCTTCGGTGACGTGATGCGCGGCGTCTGGCTCTCACAGCCACCCATCTTCATTGGCGGACAAACTCAGTTGATCTCACCGATCCATGTCGGGTTTGGAAGCATCATCGCCGCCGGCTCCCGCGTCAATCAAAATGTCGGCGACGACCGCATGGTCACAGGCTCGCAAACCAGTTACCGCGACCGCACAAACGCGCCACACACCATCCATCGCGCCGACGAAAAAATCGAAAATACGCGCGAATACATTAATAACCTGTTTGCCCTCAAAGCCTGGTACGAACTTGTCCGAATGCCGGCACTCAAAGGCGTTTCCGCATACGACAAACTTTTGCCACACGCCGTGACACGCATCGACAACGCCATTCACGAACGCTTCAAACGCTTCGACAAGTTCATTCGACACCTCCACGCCGCACTTGAGATCACCAACGATATCAAAGAAGCGGATCTCTACAAATCCTGGCTCCAAAATCTGCCTGAACAGTTCGGTGTCATCCCAAATGAGACGCTCCTCAAACAGATCGCCGATGTCGTTCGAAAACACGTCACGGAGTCTCAATCCTACGAAGCCGCCATTCACGCCTGCCCAGACGATCTAAAACTCACGACCTGGTATAAACCTGATGAAAATCATTAAAACAGCACTGCAGGGCATGGCCATGGGCGCCATCGACATCGTGCCGGGCGTCAGCGGAAGCACCGTTGCCGTTCTCCTCGGCATCTACGAACGCTTCATTGCTGCCCTAAAAAACATCGACCGCGACCTTCTGAACGCCTTCGGCTCCGTCATCCGACACCCGCTCACAGCCGAAAAACGCGCTGATTTCAAACGCGTTTGGTGCGAAAAAGACATGCCATGGCTCGTCAACCTCGTCGCCGGGCTCTTTGCAGCCATGGCATGTGCCAGTTTCTTCATTCCCTGGCTCATGGAACACTACCCCGTCGTGACGCGCGGCTTCTTCTTTGGGCTCGTACTGGGCTCGACGTTCGCACCGATCAAGACGCTCAAACGCCTAAAGATCACCGAGTGTCTCATCACACTGGCCTTTGCCGGCATCTGTTTTGTCCTGCTCGGGCAAAATTTTGAGCCACCATGCGACCTCGTCGCAATCACCGCGTCTCCCGCAGACACCATCGCTCAAATCGTGGCTCAGCGACCAACCCTCGTCCCCCCCGAAGACATCCTGCAATTACCGCAAAACGAATCCGTACGTGCACTCCTGCCCAATTTGACCGAACTCTCCCCTTCAGCCCTCGCCACTTCGCCCTTGCCCGAAGGTACGACCGTCATGCTCCCCACGCTTCCCTACTGGTTCGCCTTCGTCGCCGGCTTCCTCGCCATTTGCGCCATGTTGCTGCCCGGCATCTCTGGTTCGTTCATCCTCCTCGTGTTTGGCGTCTATTACGCAGCCCTCAACGCTGCCAAAGGTTCGATCAGCTCATTGCTACACGCCGCCCCATCCGCGCCCCATTTTCTGACGCTCATCCTGTTGGCCCTGGGCGCTGTCGTCGGCATGGCTGCTTTCTCACGCGTCCTCACCTGGCTCTTCAAAACCCACACCCGCGGCACCTACGCAGCCATCATCGGCATTCTGTTGGGCTGCCTGCGCGCCGTTTGGCCATTCCGCCAAACCGTCGACGACGTCCAGGTCAATACGATCCCCACCCTGAACACGCCATCGCTCCTGCCCACGATCCTGGCCATGTTCATCGCACTCGCCATTGTCGCTGCAGCCCTCATTTTGCAGCACAAAAAGCAAGTTTCAGCGTAAGGGGGAAGTCGGCAGATTATCGTTTCAAATGCATAAAATGAAGAAAGACCGCATCAATCCGGTGTATGATGATTTGAACAGCTACTCATACGGAGGTTTGATGCGATCATTTACCCATTTTACTTTAAACGAACGAGAA
>JAZUKH010000129.1:0-5256 GCA_045643185.1 Myxococcota bacterium
CATAGCTATAAACGTAATATTTATAATAGAAATGGGGAACGTAAGACCATTCGTAGCCGTCATTTTCGTCGACGGTGAAGCCTTCGCCATAATATTTTTTGACGAGATCGGCGTAAGTGTTTTTGAGCCATTTGGCGTCGATGGCTTCGCCGCGTTCAACAGCACTGTGAGCCAGATATTCGAATTCAGCGAACTGGGTCTGACGATAGATCGTGCCGCGGATATTTTCGAGTTTTTGGACGAGGAGATTGACTTTTTCGGCGTCGGTCGTGGCATTGGCAACGAGGTAGTCGTTGAGTAGCGATTCGTTGGTCGTTGAGGCGATCTCGGCGAGGAACATGGTGTAGTGATAGGAACTGGGCGGCTGCACTTCGTTGGAATAGATGCTGTGCATGGAGTGTCCGAGTTCGTGTGCGAGCGTCGAGACGTCGTCGAGGGAATCCTGATAGTTGGTCAGGATGTAGGGCGACACGCCGTAGACGGAGCAGGAGTAGGCGCCGCTTTCTTTGCCTTCGTGGGGCAGGTAGTCGATGGAGCCTTTTGCGGGATCCATTTCGGCTTTGAGGCGCGTGATGTAGTCTTCACCGAGCGGGGCGAGAGCCGTGGCGATGAGTGTGCGGGCTTCGTCGAGGGTATAGCTCTTTTCGTCGCCGCCATTGGCGAGGTCGACGTAGAGGTCGTAGATGTGAACGTCGTTCAGTCCCATGACTTTTTTGCGCAATTCAACATAATGATGAAGCGGCGCGAGGTTGGCACTGACGGTGTCGATGAGGTTTTTGTAGAGTTCGACGGGAATGTCATCTTTGTCGAGGTAGGCTTCGAGGGCCGTGTCATATTTGCGGGCGCGTGCAAAAAGAATGTCCTGCTGCAACTGGCCGATATAGGTGTTTGCAAAGACATTTTCGTATTTGGCGAGCGTGCCCATGAGCGCGTCGACGGCGGCTTTACGGACGTCGCGGTTGGGGCTGCGACGGAATTTTTGATAATTCGAAAGCGTCATCTGGATCTCGTTGCCGTTTTCATCCTTGATCATCGGGAGCTGCATCGAGGCGATCATGGCGTCGAAGGTGTTTTCGGCATTGGACGGGATCTCGTTGAGATCGATCTCAGCCCAGAGGTTGTCGCCGGCGAGCGAGAGGACGCGTTCCGCTTCTTCAGGCAGGACGCGGCTTGCACGGCGGGCAATGTTGCGGATGTAGGCTTCGTGCGGTTTCAGGCTCGGATCTTCGGCGAAGAATTTGTCGAGCGTTTCGGGGGCGATCTTGAGAATGCCGTCGCGCACGACTTTGCCGCGTGTCATAAACGTGTCGAGGACGTTCTGGGCGTTCGTTTTCATGACGCTGTGGTCGCTTGACGGCTCGGTGTCGACGGTCATGTTGGCATAGAGCGTCAGTTTATTCACAGCCGTGTGGAGATCAAAGTAGATATCGAGGCACTGTTTGAGGCTGGCCGCCGTGTCGAAGGTTTGGCAGGCATCGATCTTGGCGATATCGGCGGTCGTCTGCGTTATCGCGGCTTTGAATGCGTCGTCGGATTCGAACAAACGCGATTTATTCCATTTATACTGATCTTCGATTTCTTCGCGTTTTTTGACGCCATTGCCCGCCTGGGGCGCAGCCGCCGCAACTTCGTCACCAGCTTTCACATCATTCTCCTGTTTAGCCTGTTCGGGCGCAGCCTGGTCAGCAGCCACGGGCGCAGCCTGGGCAGTCTCTCGCGCAGGCAGGTCACAATCACATTCACTTTGGCACGGCTTCTGGCACGCGGAAAGCGTCAAAATACCGGCTGCTGCCAAGATCCAGGCACATTTGCTAAAATTAGACATACAATTTTCTCCTTTGAGTCTCCCAAATGGGTAATTTTGCGCCAAAATAGGCGCAGAACGGAGTCTTTTACGACATTCAAAGTCTTTTGTGGATAAATTTGTATATTTCATGGACGCTTCGTGGGCGGCTCGTAATATGATCGCGTCATAAATTTTATTTGAGGGGGAAGTCTCCCCCTACGCGGCTATTTCGATACGAAATACGCCGCTACCCCTTCGCCTGGCGGGGCCCAAAACGCGTTGATCTACCGTAACAAGGTGTTCTGCCAAGCCTCGATGAGTTTGGGGAGCGTCCAGGCTGCGTTGGCTGGACTGGATGAGGGCAAGACAAGGGCTTCGCGCCCGGTCGACTTGAGCTGGTAGCGACGGTAGTATTTTTCAGCGGTTTTGCCATTGACCGCGATGGTTTGGATCGACGCGTGGTTGAGGATGACTGACAAGTCGTTGGGAACGACGTCGGTGATCGAGCTGTCGGACGAGCCCACGATCTCACAGGCGCCGATCACGTCCCACAATGCTATGTGGTGGCTCAAAAGCATCGTCTTTTTGTCGGCGATCGTTTCGGGAAGCGGTTCGTTCAGGATCGACGCCATGATGCGCCAAAATCGGTTCTGCGGATGGCCATAAAAAAACGCCGTTTCGCGCGATTTGACCGATGGAAAACTGCCGAGAATAAGAAGACGCGATTCTGCGTCGAAGAGCGGTGGAATAGGATGCTGGATCATGACAAAATGGTTTCGTGTCAAAAGACGCGCCGGGAAAAAATATACAAATGACGTGTTTCTCCCGGGCTAAATGCGAGCCGGGACTGCCTGAACGAATGGCTCAACGGATTTAATATCATTTGCAGATGTGTTAGAATATCAAAGTGGTGTAGTAAGGCATCACGAAATAACGATAAACCAATAAACCGGTAAAGAAGATTTATGGATTTTCAGCGAAATATCAAGCAATTCATGGTTTCCCTGTTGGGACGGTGGCTTCATAAAGGTTGGCAGGAAGGTTGGATCCGATTTGACGATCATGCTCAATACGGTTGGCCAGCTGAGTTGGCGGCTCACTTTCGGAAGTTGAGTCGAAGCATGTTATTGCACAGCCAGGAGCTTGAAAAGGAAGTGGTCGAGTGGGACGGCCCGGAATTTACGCAGTTCTGGGGCAAAGTCATCGAGATGAGCATGGGCGGCGATGCTTTGGCTGGACGCTGGGAGGCACTCGATGCGCGTTTGATGCTTTCGCCCGAAGAGATCACGTTGCTTGCGCTGATGGTCTCAATTTATGGCGACTGGTCACTGTTGCGTGCGTTGCGCTTTACGATGTGCGAAAGCGATCCTGGGCAGCCTCGTTGGGGCTTTGTGACGCGCTTTATCGCCGAAGGTCTTCACTCGGCGCATGCCGAAGAATTGTTGTACCCCAAGACGAGTGTGTTGTTCAGGAATGGCATCATTTCGCTTCAAAACGAGCGGGAAGCGTCGTTGGGCGCCGCGCACTTGGTCGTGATGCCGGAGATCGTCGAATATTTGACGAACCTGGACGTGGCGGACGATGACCGACTGAACAGTTTGAACTACCGCGATGCAGATGCCGTGCTCAAACCGGCGCTGAAACGCCTTTCAACGGCGCCGCTCAACGCGTCGATCGTGATTGCCGGCGCGACGGGGTCGGGGAAAGTCCGTGTCGCGCGTTTTGTCGCAGGACGCCTCAAACACCAGGGTATCCGCATCGTCGATCTGACGCCCGACATCGCTTTTGACCAGGCTTTGCGTTCCGTTCAGCGTGCCATCGCACTCGCCGTGATTCAGCACGACATCGTTGTGCTCAAAAACGTGACGAAATGGTGTGACCGCTGGGGCGAAAACGTTTTACAGATCGTAAAACGTCTTGAAAGTGCAGAGTGCCCGGTGATTTGGCTCGTGACTGGCGATAAACCGGCGTTTTTGACGATCGCACCGGAATGCCACATTCGCGTCGCTATGCCCAACCGTGCACAGCGCGAGGTCATTTGGGCCGAGCTGCTCGAAGGGCGTCTTAATGAAAAATGGGTCAGCCAGCTTGCCGGCCAGTTCCTGCTCACACGTGGTCAGATCGAGACCTCACTTCGTATCGCACTCGCCAGTGACGGCGCTGACGACGAAGAAACGCTTTACAAAAATGTCGCACAGGAAGCACGCGCCTTGTCGAAAGAAGGACTGGGCAGCCTCGCCACGCCAGAGCCGGCACGTGTCTCACGCGAACAACTCATCGTCTCCAAAGAATGCAGCACGGCGCTCGAAGATTTGTTGATGTATGCTAAACATCGTCGTGAACTCGCTAAAGAGTGGGGCTTCGAACGCTCGATGCCTTATGGACTCGGTTTGGCTGCTCTGTTTTGTGGGCCTCCAGGCACCGGTAAAACCTACGGTGCTCAGGTCATCGCGACCGAGTTGCAGCTCGAACTCTATCGCGTCGATCTTTCCCAGCTTGTCAGCAAATATATCGGTGAAACTGAGAAACACTTGGCTGAACTGTTCAATGCCGCAGAACAGGGTGAGATCCTCTTGCTCTTTGATGAGGCTGACTCGGTTTTTGGCAAACGTACTGAGGTGAAAAACAGCACCGATCGATATGCTAACCTCGAGATCAACTATCTGCTCCAGCGACTTGAACGCTTTAGCGGCGTTAGCGTTCTTACGTCCAACTTTGAATCGGGCATTGACGAGGCCTTTATGCGACGTATTCGCTTCAAAGTCCCGTTTGAACTGCCCGAAGAACAATCTCGCCAAATTCTGTGGAACAAGTTTTTGTCGCCAGCCATTCCACGCTCAAAAGATGTCGATGTGCGTACGCTCGCTGAACTGTTTGAGCTTTCAGGTGGTCATATCAAAGAAGCTGTGTTGCGCGCTGCATCCATCGCGTATGGTTCAAAAGAGAAGTGCGTGACTCAGGAACTGCTCATGAACAGCGCGGAACTTGAATATAAGAAGCTTGGTAAGCTTCTGCCATATCATGGCAGCACTTACAAAACGCCTGAACAGGCTAAAAAGCCCGGGACGTAAAAAGGTTCGGTCGTTTGTTAGAATTTTTGACCAGATAATACTTCTTCGCTGAGCGGTAACCCATTCAAGTTACTACTCACCCGGGGGATTACAGTTTGTTTTAGAATTTGCGTTGATCTTTGAGCATTTTGCTTTTGAGCAGGCCTAGGCCTGCGGCGCGCAGGGGGCCGGAGAGACGCGCGGGGTTATTCAAGCACCGGCAAAGCCGGTGCGCGCCTTCCAGGCGCCGACATCCTAAAATTGAGGTGACTTCGTTTTCACTGTTTTGCTCGCGCTTCGAACGCTTCGCGTTCATGCGCTTTCTGTATACAAACAGGCGACGCGTATTGAGCGAGGAACGAGCGAAAAGCGGAGCAAAACAGGCGACGCGTATTGAGCGAGGAACGAGCGAAAAGAAGT
>JAZUKH010000130.1:0-6625 GCA_045643185.1 Myxococcota bacterium
GCATCAACGACATCGACCGGAATTTCAGGCATTGCCTGAGGCGGCATTTCGCCAAGGATCTTCACGAGTTCGACATCGAACACGAGCAAGTCGGAGGCCAAGCGGTCTTAGGAAGACAACATCATTTTTCAACTCCTTGGCTCACAGAACGACATGGCTACGATCCGACTTGCATCAACGACATCGACCGGAATTTCAGGCATTGCCTGAGGCGGCATTTCGCCAAGGATCTTCACGAGTTCGACATCGAACACGAGCATACCGGCAGGAGCACCCGGCTGGCCTTTGTATGCCAGGTCTTCGGGGATCCACATACGACGCGTTTCACCTTCGACCATCAGCTGAACGCCTTCAGTCCAGCCAGGAATGACCTGACCGAGCGGAAGCATCGCCGCATCGCCGTGAATGTAGCTCGAGTCGAACATCTGACCATCGGTCGTCCAACCCGTGTAATTCACGCTCACGACACTGTTGGCCGTCGGATGAACGGTGCCCGTACCAGCTTTGATGACTTTGCTGGCAAGACCGGACGCTGTCTTTTCAGCATCTTCAGGCGCTGCCGCTACGTCAGCCGGCGTATCAGGAAGCTTGATCACATTGTCAACGCTGACTTCAAAGATCAGCGTGCCGTCCATACCGTCACCACCTTGAGGCGCAATACCGAGTTCCTGCGGGATCCAGCACTGGAAGACATCGCCAACATGAACGAGCGGAAGAATCGATTTCCAACCAGGGAAGAAAGCGTCAGCCGGAGCAACAAGGGGTTCACCTTCGATACGCGAGCTGTGGAACATACGGCCTTCGCTCTGCGTCCAACCAGCAAAGTTAAGCGTCACGACGTCTTTCTCGAGCACCTGGGCAGCACCCGGCGTCGTTTTCACGACACGATAGGCCACTCCGTTCTCAAGTTTGATCGCATCTTCCGGCACGTCTTTGGGCGGCATCACCGGCGTCAGGTTGTCGAGCACTTCGAGGTCAAAAACGAGCGTACCGGCCGGGGCACCTTCCTGACCTTTGTAAGCCAGGTCTTCGGGGATCCAGACTCGGACGGATTCACCCACTTTCGTAATCGTCAAAGCTTCAATAAAGCCCGGGATCAGGTTGGAAACGGGGAAAACTGCAGGTTCACCACGGTTGATGCTCGAATCGAACATTTTACCATCGGTCGTCCACCCCGTGTAGTTCACGAGAACCGTATCGGTCGCTGTAATGGCGGCGCCGGCATCATTCGTTTTATTCTTGACGTACTGAAGACCAGATTCCGTTTTGATGGCATTAGCAGGCACTGCAAGGGCTTCGGGAGCAACATCACCAACTTTGGCGGCTTCGGCAGCCGGGGCAGCCGGGGCGGCCGCTTCAGCCGGGGCAGCTGCCGCAGCTGCATCTGCAGGCGCCGCAGCCTCCGCAGAGGCTGCAGCTTCGGCTGCAGGCGCCGGAGCCGGTTTAACGTCTTCTGCTTTTTTCTGACAACCCGCCGCCGTCAACAACAACGCACAGGCCAATACCGTCATGACTTTTCTCATTCAATGTCTCCTATTTTTTGATATAACCAGGCAAAAATGCCTATCCTCAGTTTCAAGCGGTGTTAAAATTTCCGCACAAAAAAACCAGCTACGTCTTGTAGGCTAAAATCAAAAAAAATTGAATTGATTTATTACATGGCAGGTTACGCATCAGCCTGAGTTTCATTGTCTGGTCAAGAATACCAAAAAATCATCCATAACAAAGCCTAAGTGCAGCGACATAACGTAGTACGTCGTCGTGGACACCGATTCAAAAATGTTCCAACACAAAGCCAATCCATCCATCGGAGATGCAACCCATGACAAATTATAACATATCCATAATTTCCTCTTCTCCGATGAGGCAAAATTCTTACACGAACATTCATGACCAGTCCCCCGCTCAGACGACGACCACCTCACAAACAACACAGGCGTCTTCAAACTCAACGTCACCAAGGCCAGAAACACCTTCGGAACTCGCCTTCGAATACGAATACTTGGATCTGCTCGGGGAAGGGGCAAACGGCAAAACCTGGCTCGCAAGACAAAGGAGAACAGGCGACCTCGTCGCCGTAAAAGCACTAAAATTCTCAGGCGACCCCAAGCAGCTCGAACTCTTTGCGCGCGAAGCCGCCACGCTCCAAACCATCGACGTGCGAGGCGTGCCAAAGTTTCACAAAAGTATTTTACCCGATGACCCAGGCGCACCCTGTTACATCATTCAACAATATATTCCCCACCAGTCCATTCAGTCAGTTCTCGACAAGGGCAATATATTCACAGAAGCCCAAACGATCAAACTGCTCAAATCGATCACACTCATTCTACAAGCCCTTCAGAGCTACTCGCCCCCAATCATTCACCGCGACATCAAACCCTCAAACGTGCTTTATGATCCACAGAATCTGCGCGAAGCCTATCTGATCGACTTCGGCGCCGTCGCTAACCCGCAAAAGCTCAATAACGGCTCGACGATCGCCGGAACCTTTGGCTACATGGCACCCGAACAGATGCTTGGCACGGCGACCCTCCAGTCGGACTTCTATGCCCTGGGGGCACTCGCCATTCACATGCTCACCGGCGTCGCTCCCACCAACATCCCCTCCGACGTCTTTCAACTCAACTTTACCCCCGTCATCCAAAACAAAGCACCCAATACAAGCGAATCCATGGTGCGTCTGCTCCTCTGGATGACGCACCCAAACGCCGAAAAACGCCCCCAAAATGCACGTTTTCTTTTCAAGGCACTCAATGCCGTGCAGGATGACCATTTTCTGTCGCCAGAACAGCTCGTCGATCTCCAAGAAAAACAAAATCTGCCTGCCCAAAACCAACCCGAGGGCTTTTTTGCCCGACTGATCGCGCGCTTTCAAAAAGCGAATATCCAGTGGAAAACCACGGAAGGACGTGTCTACCATATTCAAAGTACGGTCGACCAAGACGAGGACTTTCAGCCAGACGCCTCAGAGCGTGACTACAACGTCGTCAACGGCATCGTCGTCATGAACCCCCAAAAGCCCCCGGTGTGTCAATTCCCAGCATACTCAATGACAACATACGTTTTCGAGGTTAACGGGCGAACCTATCTTGGCTCCTGCCTACTGTCAAGCGTCCCCCAAGCCATTCCCCCCGACAAGCTTCCCATAACCACCACGGTCTATTACTGCGCCGAAGATCCACGCATCAACCACATACTCTCGCTTTCAAAAGACTGATCAGCCATGACAGACATCGAACACCAAACAGAATCATACAACCAAGTCGCGGAACGACCACGAACTGCCCCGTCACCCCATGTAGCAAACACACCTCAAACGCCTGATGGGCTCTGTGAAAAGTACTGTTTTGTGCGCGAACTGGGCCACGGTTCACAGGCCAAAGTCTTTGAAGCCATCGAACTCGCCACGAACGAACATGTCGCCATCAAGGAACTCTGCATCGACTCGGTCAAGACCTGGAAAGAATACGACCTGTTCATGCGCGAAGCCAAGGTCTTGCAGTCGATCAACTTCGACGGCGTCGCAAAATTTCATGAAGCCATTGAACTGCTCGACCAGCCGGCCCCGCGCGCCTACATCGTTCAGGCGTTCATTCCGGGACGCTCGATTGCCCAGACCATGGCCTCCGGCTTTCGACTCAACTTTCAGCACGTATGCCAGATCGCCATCGAACTCATCGACCTTCTCGAAAAACTGCATAAGCACGATCCGCCCATCATCCACCGCGACATCAAGCCTTCGAACATCATGTTGACGCCCCAGGCCGGCGACCAGTACAAGCCATATCTGATCGACTTTGGCGCCGTCGCCAATCCGGTCGTCCAATCGGGCGGCTCAACAATCGCCGGCACCTACGGCTACATGCCCCCGGAACAGCTCATGGGACGACCGACCAGTGCCAGTGACATCTACGCCCTGGCGGCAACCCTCGTGTATCTCCTTACCGGTGTCGATCCAGCCACCATGCAGGTCAATGATTTTAGGCTCGTCATAGAACCGGCCATGCAAAACCAGCCACAGGTCGTCACGCGACTCATGCGTCAAATGCTCGCCCCTGATGCCTCAAACCGACTGTGCGACTATGACAAGCTCCGAAACGCCTTCAAAGCTTTTTTGAATAATGACTTTTCAAACCTCAAACTGGACCAAACCTCAAACGCGTCACGCTTTTCGCTCAAAAAAGTCACACACCTCGGCCAGGCAGGCAACATCGACCTCTGGTCTGAATTGCCAGACCAGGTGCCGCGCGAGATCCCGAAACTCTACAAAACGTTTGATGTCGTCGACATGAATGGCCAAAAAACCGACTTCAGCTCGGCATGGCACACACTGGTCCATTCAAACAATTCACGCTTATCAAATAACAAATTCTCACGCTTATTGTTAGCAGCGTCCTTTATACTCGGCCCAGTCGTCATTATCGTCATCAGCACTTTACTTGCCATCATTGTAACAAGCAAATTCAAAGGTGCTTTGACCGTATTTAATTATTTAGGGTCTATCAATTTTTTCGTTTTTTATATACTAACGGGTTTAATTAGTGTCTTCATTACTTCAGTCATTTTACGTTGCAAAGACCAGAACAAAATTCGTCAATTGGCCATAAACATACCCGATTTTGATCACAAGACCGAAATAGTTTCACAATATGACGAAGATTTAATAACCATCCAAAAAATTATCAAAACAGGCACAAAAACGATTGCAACCGTTATAGATATTTGTCTGTTGCCGCCAGACATCGAATATGAAGAAGATTATGTGCTAAATTATAATGGACATGAGCAATTTGCGACGTATTATCACGGCATTCCGAATTTTGTGATCAGATACAGTTTTAATCCGCCGGAGGATAACAATCCAAATGACCTTATCCAAGCCGTCGTTGTTCATCATGATCCAACGCTGACGCTTCAACCCGGTTCACCGTTGCCGATTTTGTATATGATCAAGAAGTACGACACCGATCAGGACGGCCCATTGCGTGTTATCAGTATGCCTTATCCATTTCCCGTTGAAGACATCGTGCAACTAAACGACATTTTTTATGAAGGTAACTAAAATACGACGTTTATCGCAGCCCCCTGTTTGATCAATTTCACCGACCGCGTCAGTGTTTAGCCGTGGAAGCATTGTCTAGTCAAAAATTCAAAACCTCAGCCGTAGCGAAGCCGAAGACAAGCAGGCTGAGCGGTCCCCCGACCGCCCGATCCTTCCGTTGAGAAGTGGAATCACACACATAATTGTGCTAGACTATATAATGGTTGTTTTTGACCACCAACACTTCTTCTTTTTTACGGAGGAAATAATGACGTTTAATCGATTATTTCTGGCTTTGAGCGCCGTTGCCCTCTTAGGGACAGCGTGCAGCGATGACAGCACAATCTCGGCAGGCGTTACCGGTTCCTGCCAAAACGACGACGCGTGCGACGGCGACCGCGTGTGTCGCGACGGCGTCTGCATACTCGAAGTCGGCCAAAACGGCGACTGCAGCGCCGAAAACTCGGTCTGCACGGTCGGCAAATGCGTCGATGGCAAGTGCAAGGTCGAGGAAAGCGAAAAACTCGGCAAAGTCGGCGACAAATGCACCAAGTCCAGTGAATGCAGCACCGACCTGTTCTGCAACAACAAAAAATGCGCCGAAAAATTAGACGCAGGCAAAGAATGCCATTCGGCCGAAGCTTGCAAATCCGGCATCTGCGAAGACGAAACGTGCCTCGAAACCAAAGGCCTGGGCGAAGATTGCGGGCCCAACACGATCTGCAGCGAAAACCTGTGGTGCAACACCGAAAACAAGTGCGAGAATCTGCCCGAAGCCGGCGAAAAATGTGACCGCGACATCGGTTGTGCCGGCGGCGCCATCTGCTCTGCAAACATCTGTGTCAAAAAGAATCTCACCGACGGCGCCCCATGCGACCTCCACAACCAGTGCGACACCAGCCACAACTGGTTCTGCGATGAAAACACGTCGACCTGCCTCAAACGCGTTCAGCTCGGCGACGAATGCGACGCCCTGCACGTCTGCGCGTCTGATCAGGTCTGCGCCAACGGAAAATGCCTTATCGACAACGGCCAATGCACCAACGACAACGACTGCAGCAAAGACACGTACTGCTGCACGAGCGACGAATGCTCGCCCAAAGGCCTCTGCATCCCCTACGGCGAAGGTCCGCGCGGCGATGTCAACGACCAGTGCGTCTATGAGACCGTGCCCGGCATGTTCGAAGCCGCCATCCAGTGCGAATGGAAAGCGCCGCCAACTGGCGACCCATACCCGAATCACAAAAACGTGCTGACGACCCCACTCATCATCAATACGCCGCATGACTCTGGTCAGGCCAATGAGATCGTCTTCGTGACTTACAACAACAATGACGGTAGCTCACCTTCCAGCTCCGGCAGCGATATCAGTTACTACGGTGTTATCCGTATCATCAATGCTGAAACGTGCGAACAACACGAAAGTCTGTTTGACGATGCCAACCACATCATCGGTGGCTCCAACCCGGCCGCCGCCGACGTCGACGGTGACGGATTCGTCGAGATCTTCTCGGGACGTGGTACCGCTCAAAAATCTGGCGCCGGTGGCGGCCTTGTGGCCTGGCACTGGAAGCCCGATAG
>JAZUKH010000131.1:0-4838 GCA_045643185.1 Myxococcota bacterium
GTTGTGGCTGCATCGAACGTGTTGGCTGCCGCCAACGGGCGCGTGTTTGGCACGCGTCAGGATCTTATGGCTGCGATACAGGCACATCGTGTTTTGCAGGGTGGCGTTGGTTCAGGCGCCGACGTCATTGCCAGTCTTCTAGGGGGACTGGTTCTCGTTCAAAATTGTCCGGATGCGCCTGAGATTCGACGCGTTTCACCGCATGCCGTGCCGCCTTTTGGCTTGATTGCATTACATGAAGCTGCTCCGACAACGAATTTTGTAAATGCTGCCCATGCTCTCGATCAGTCTGAGGAATATCAGGCCGTTTTGCGAGAACTGACAAATGCAAATATTGAGCTCGCTCAACTTGTTCAGAATTTCGAAAACCGCATATATCATGAATATCTATCAGAATTTTTACAAAAAATTGATGATATGAATGATATTTTATTAAAATTACAAAATATCTTACAAAAACCGATTCAAACGCCGCGATTTGTTGAATTGCGCGAGGTCGGGCGTGCGTATGATGTTGTGCTCAAAACCTCCGGAGCCGGTGGCGGCGATATTTGTCTGGTTTTTGCGAAATCAAAAGACGAACTTGAACGTTATATGTCGAAGGTCGAATCGCTCGGTATCGATCGTCTCGATGTCGAGGTGGCCCGCGAACGGAACTGTCCTTTGCAGCAGGAGATCATGCGCGAACAAGTTCAAAAAATAGCGGATAACGCAGCCAACCGTGAAGGCTCGGATCAAACGGGGGTGGCAGTGCACTCGACTTTGCGTGAGACGGAGATCGAGCCCCATGCTTTGGCGCTCGAATCGGCGTTGGCTCGCATGTACGTGACCATTCTTGTCGATATTGTTCTGATCACGATCGCCGGGGCGATCTTCGTTTGTGTGGGCATTGGATGGTCGACCTTTGCACTATTGCAGATCATCGGGTTCATGCTCTTCGGCATGGTTTTGGGGATGGCGTTGCTGCATTTTCGTCGCAAACGTTGTCTCGAAGACGCGCGCACGCTCTGTGAAGCGGCTCACATCGATTTCGAATCGTTCAGGCGCTTTGTCAAAATGAATCAAAATGACTTTGCGTTGGCGCAGGATGCGCTCAGTCATCACGCTTCGACGGTGACTGCCGAAGACAAAGTCGATAAAAAAGAGAATCCATAATTATATAAAGATAACAAGTCAGTTATGTACGAGACGTTCAAGCACTGTTTTGAGTTTTTGGCCAAGGGTGGCATTTTTATGATTCCGATCGCGCTTTGCTCGATCGCCAGCATCGTTCTATTTGTGGAACGCCTGCTGACGGTTCGCAAAGCTCGTAAGAACATGGAGGAGAAACGCGAGTCTCTTTTGGAGGCGATTCGTGCCGGGCAGTTTGAACGGGCTTATACGCTTTGTGATGGCAGTTCAATTCCGCTCGTGGTCATTGCCAAAACGGCCTTGGATTCTCGCGATTTGTCCCGTGAAGCGTTGGCTGAGCGCTTGAATGATGTGGCGAGTCGTGAAATTGCGACGCTTGAGCGGTATTTTTCGATGTTGGGCGCGATTGCGAGCGTTTCGCCCTTGCTTGGCTTGTTGGGCACGGTCACTGGTATGATTCAAGTCTTTGGACGCGTAGCCGACGAATTCAATATGGGCGGTCAAGCCAACCCCGGTATGCTCGCTGGCGGTATTTGGGAGGCGCTCATTACGACGGCGGCAGGTCTGTGCGTTGCCATTCCGACTTTCATTATGCACCGCTACCTGGTTGGTCGACTCGATGAGTTTGTATTGGAACTTGAAGATGCAACGACGAAGATCATTGATGCGATCGCGCCGCCGCCGCGAGCTCAGAATGCAGCGAATGATAAAGTGTCGGCATCCAAATCGGCAGATGTGCCCAAAAACTAGGGATCGCGCCGATGAAGATCAAACGTACGCGTCCTAAATATGCGCCTAACCTCGACATCACGCCTTTGCTCGACGTTGTCTTTTTGCTTCTCGTCTTTTTGCTCGTCACGATGACGTTCAACCAAACGCCGCCGAATCCAACGGAGGAAGCCATCATCGACATCGAATTGGCTAAAGCGTCGTCCATTGAGAGTGAAAAGCCCCAGGAAACGATGACGTTGCTCGTCAACGAAGAGGGCAAGCTCTTTATGGAACAGGATACCACGCCGTACACGTCGGAAAGCCTCAAGCTGGCTTTGGCCGAAAAGCTCGTTGGTTCGCCCAATCTGGCCGTGAACGTGCGTGCTGATCACCGCGCAACGCACGGACAAGTCGTGGCTGCCCTCGATACGCTCAAGGCGCTGCATATTGAACACGTCAATCTCGTCATCGAGCTTCAAAAGGCTCCATAGCGATCACAAATATATAATATAATGGTAGAGGCAATTAAAAGTTTGTCTTGCTGATATATGAGAAAATGTCAGTGACTGGATAGAATTGACCTTGAGGGTGATTCTTGGGTGTCGAGTTTAGGAGAAAAGAATTATGTTGAATAAAAAAGTTCTTCTTTCTTCGTTGATCGCTTGGGGAGGAATCGTTTTCTTTGCCTGCAGTGATGAAGCTGGCGATGCGTGTATTAACAATGAAACGCGTTGCGAGGGTCTGACTTTTCAGACTTGTCATGATGGCGAATGGAAAGACGTGGAGCAGTGCGCGAATACGTGTGATCCTACAAATGGGTGTAATAATTCATGCACAAAGTCGGAAGCGCAAGAAACGTCCTGCACGGATGGCAAAGATAACGACTGCGACGGTAAGATCGATTCTGCGGATTCCGATTGTGGCGCACCGCTTGAGAAATGTAGTGAGATAAAAGGTGCAGATTGTCAGGATTGTATTCCGTCATGTTACGTTGATGAGAATCGTGCTTTTCTCTGTGTGAGAGGTAAAATCGTGGAATGGTACTGTAATGGTTGTTTCACTTGTTCAGGTATGACGGTAACTTGCGCCTCATGTTTTTGTAATGATTGCTCGAAGACTGAGGACAAAGAATCTACATGCGATGACGGCATAGATAACGACTGCGATGGTTTCGTCGATAGTGATGATTATGATTGTCCTAAGGAAGTGGGCGATCCCTGTCCGACGACGAAAGGCGCGCCATGCGACCAAAACTGCCCGCCAGTTTGTTCGGCTGACAACAGTCATGCTTATGTCTGTGATAAATCTGGTACCGTCATGGAATGGACTTGCGCTAACAACGTCTGTTCCGTCTCCGGCTCGTCTGTGATCTGCCCGGAATAAGGTGGAGACACTGGCGATCTTTGTCCGACTACGAAAGTAGGGTGTAATCTGTTTTGGGGGACAAGCGAATTGTAAACGCGTCGTGTAAAAAATGCCTGTATGTGTAAAACCTACATGTAATCATTTTGATAATGACGTAATATCGCGAATTTTATGCAAACTTTTTAATAAATCGGCGAATTTTTAGTTTAACAAAAGGCTTGATTTATCGTTTTGAGATTACTAAAAGGTCGGTCGCTGACATTGAGTTTTGGGTAGTCAGCGATTGGGCATGGCTGCCCTTACGTATTTTTAGGCTTTGCGCCATTTCACAAGGAGAAAAGAGTTATGTTGAACAAGAAAGTACTTCTTTCCGCGTTGATCGCCATGGGCTGTTTCGGTTTTGTTGCCTGCGGTGGCGATGACGATGATGATTGCACCAATAACGAAAAACGTTGCGATGGTTTGAAATATCAGACTTGCTACAACGGCGAATGGAAAGACGTGAAGACCTGTGATTATCAGTGCAATGCGAATGGCTGCGTTTCAAAAACTGATAATACGTGTACGGGGGATGATTGTGATAAGTCTACTGCGTGTCCTCAGGAAAAGGGCGCGGCATGTGAAAACTGCGTTCCGACGTGTTCTGCCGACGGTGCTCACGGCTATGTCTGTGCTAGCGGCAAAATCTCAGAATGGACTTGCGCTGATAACGTCTGCTCAGTTTCTGGCACGAAGTTGAATTGCGAAAAACCGAAAGTTGATTGCACGAAGACTGAGGAGAAAGAAACGACTTGCAATGACGGCATAGATAATGACTGCGATGGTTTCATCGATAGTGACGACTATGATTGTCCTAAGGAAGTGGGCGATCCCTGTCCGACGACGAAAGACGCGCCATGCGACAAAAACTGCCAGCCGGTTTGTTCGTCTGACAACGGTCACGCCTATCTCTGTGGTAGTAAATCTGGTACCGTCATGGAATGGACTTGCGCAGGCAACGTCTGCTCCGTCTCTGGCTCGAATGTGACCTGCCCGAAAGAAGGTGAAAGCACTGGCGGCGATCCTACGAACGACAAGCCTAACCCCAAGAACATGGACAGAACCGTGGGTGGTTCGTGCTCTAAAGACACCTATTACGGCGCCTGCAGCGATGACTGGTCGAAACGTTATTATTGTGACGACAGTGGCAAGATCGTCGAAAAAGATTGTAGCGCGGGTTGCGATCCTGCTTCGCTCGGCAACAATAGCTCCAAGTGCAAATCCGGTGGTTCGAGCCAGACGACGGATATCCCCGATGACATTGCTGCCACTAAATGTGTTCAGGGCCAGACCCCTGGTAAATGCGGCAGCGATAATAAAGCGTATGTGTGCGGCGATAAGGGCTGGTATGCGAATTCAAAATGTGAAGGCGAGTGTTTTGAATGTGGGGATGGATACTGGGTCGCTTGCGGTGCTTCCATAGAAGTTGCTTGCAAAGACCACATGGAACCCCAAAAAGAGTGCTCTGATGCTGAGCGTATTTCCGAAGGCGGGAATGTTGGCGATTGTTGCGACAATACCAAATATGTTCCTGATTGCACCAACATGCTTCGTTGTGATTCTAAGGGGTACGTGGCTGCGATCAATTGCAA